>JAJYIO010000502.1 GCA_021790035.1 bacterium
GCAGTCGATCGCGTCGGCCCTGCAGGCGGGCACGGTCCAGGTCGGCCTGCTCACGCAGCCCCAGATCGCGACCCACCTGCCGAGCAACTACCCGGTCCAGAAGGTGCTCGATCTCACCTACCGGGCGCTGATGCTCCAGGACAAGACCGGACCGCTGGCCAACGTCAACAACCGCCTCGCCATTGCCTGCGCCGTCGACCGGACGCAGATCCTCGATGCGGCCGCGTTCGGCCAGGGCCAGGTGGTCGGACCGGTCCCGCTCGGCCAGTACGCGTCGAACCCGGTGTCAGCCGTCTGTCCGACGCCTGACCTCACCCAGGCGAAGCAGTACCTGCAGAAGGCCGGCAACGCGAGCGGGTTCAGCTTCACCGCCCTGACTTCGACCGAGCTCGATCCGACCAGCAACGCACAGGCCGTGGCCATGCAGTCGCAGCTCGCTGCGGTCGGCATCAAGATGAACATCCAGAATCTGGCGGGCAACGCGTACGTGCAGGACTGGCTGAAGGGCACCTTCCAGGCGGCCTTTGCCTGGAACGGCGCCAACCCGGATCCCTACACCATGTACGGCCGCTACTTCGGCCCCGGCGCGAACCTGAGCGTTCCTGCCGGCTACAGTTCCACCAAGCTGCAGAACATCATCGTGGCGGGCGACCAGGCCGCCACGCCCGCCGATGCGGCCCAGGCCTGGACACAGCTCTCCCAGGAGCTCACCTCGCAGGCGGTATGGATCTGGCTCTTCTCGAGCTACGACTACGCGGTCCTCGCGCCGAACGTGCACGGGTTCCAGATTTCGCCCACGCGGTCGCTCCAGTCGTTGGCGCAGGCGACCATCTCGTAACCCATCCGGCGACGGCGGCCTGGAGGCTCGGATGACCATGCCAGCCCGCCGTTGCGCCTGACGCCGTGATGCGGAGCGGGTTGCTCTTCGCGATCGGGCGCCGGCTGGCGAGCATGCTCGTCACGCTCGCCGGGGTCGCGGTGACGATCTTCCTCATCCTGCGCGTGCTGCCGGGGGACGCGGTCACCGCGTCCCTCGGCGTCAGCGCCGGGCTGCTCACGCATGCGCAACTCGTGGCGCTCAATCAGTTCTACGGGATCGGGCAGCCCCTCGCCGAGCAGTTCGTCTCGTGGCTGGGATCGCTGCTCTCCGGCAACCTCGGCGTGTCGCTCGCGGCCCGCGTGCCGGTCGCCTCGCTCATCGGCACGGCGCTGCCGGTCACACTTGAGCTTACGCTCCTCGCGATGGCGCTCGGTCTCCTGATCGGGGTCTCGTTCGGCGTCCTCGGCGCGCTGCGTCCCGGGCACCTGGCCGACGGTGTGGGTCAGGCCGTGGCGGTCCTTGGGCTCGGCGTTCCGAGCTTCATCATCGGGACGGCGCTGGTGACCTTCCTCGCGTCGACGTTCCACTACTTCCCCTCGTCGCTCGGCTTCGTGAGCTTCCTGCAGAACCCCTGGCTCAACGTCCAGCAGGTGTTCTTCCCGGCCCTCACGCTGAGCCTGGGGATCGGGGCCGCGATCATGCGCACGACCCGCGCCGCGGTGCTCGAGGTGACCAATCTCAACTACGTGCGCACGGCCCGCGGCAAGGGGCTCTCGCCCGCGGCGGTGGCGTGGCGGCACATCCTGCCCAACGCGCTGGTGCCGATCGTGACGATGTCGGGAATCCAGCTCGGCTACCTGCTGGGCGGCACGGTCATCGTCGAGCAGATCTTCGTGTTGCCCGGCCTCGGTCGGCTGCTGGTGACCTCGATCAGCAACCGGGACTTCCCGGTCGTGCAGAGCATCACCGTGCTCTTCGCCTTCTCCTTCGTGGTCGTCAACATGCTGACTGACATCCTGTACACGATCATCGACCCGCGGACGAGGACTCGATGACGAGCGTGCCCGGCGACGCCACGTTTGCGGCCCCGCCCCCCCGGGCCACGGGGGAGCTGGTCCGACGCAGCTGGGCCGCGGCGATCGTCCGCAATCGCAACGGACGGATTGGCAGCGCCCTCGTCGCCCTCGTGGTGCTCGCCGCGCTCCTCGCCGCGGTGGGCGTGACCCCGTACCCGCCCGACGCCCAGAACATGACCACGACGCTGCAGGGCGTGTCGCTCGCCCACCCGTTCGGTACCGACCAGTTCGGGCGGGACATCCTGTCGATGGTGATGCAGGGGCTCGAGGTGTCGCTCGAGATCGCCTGCCTGGCGGTCCTCGTCGCGGGCGGCGTCGGCACGCTGGCGGGGATCGTCGCCGGGTTCCTCGGCGGCTGGACCGGCACGGTCATCATGCGGGTGACCGACATCCTCTTCGCGATCCCCGCGATCCTGCTGGCCCTCGCGATCGTCACGGCGCTCGGCCCCGGGTGGCTGAACAGCGCCCTCGCGATCGGGGTCGGATACATCCCGATCTTCGTGCGCGTCGCACGCGGCCCCGTGCTGGCGCTCCGCGAGGCGGACTACGTGCGGGCGGGCCGCGTCCTGGGCTTCTCCCAGGCCCGTCTGCTTTTCCGCCACGTGCTGCCCAACGTGGCGGGCGTGATCGCCGTGCAGACGAGCCTGGCGCTGGCCTGGTCGATCCTGGCGGAAGCGAGCCTGAGCTTCCTCGGGCTCGGCCCGCCCCCGCCCGTCGCCTCGCTCGGCGAGATGGTGAGCGAGGCGTCGAGCCTGGCCGGGAT
>JAJYIO010000503.1 GCA_021790035.1 bacterium
GGATGTTCTGATGCCTTCTAGCCGCCCGCTGAACTTCTTTCTCGTGCTCATCGTGGCGCTGTCGGGGCTCCTCCCGACGGCCGCCGGCGCGCAGGTCCTGGTGGGCCAGCCGGTCCGGCTCAAGGACATCGCCGTGATCTCCGGGGCCCGGGACAACTGGCTCCACGGCCTGGGGCTGGTCGTCGGTCTGGACGGCACGGGAGATTCCCAGTCGACCGGATTCACCGACCGGGCGTTGCAAAACCTCATCGAATCCAGCGGGCTCTTTCCCAGCGAGCCGATCCGGCCCAAGAACGTGGCGGTGGTCTCGGTGGACGCCAAGCTGCCGCCCTTCGTCAAGCCCGGCGAGCCCATCGACGTGACGGTCTCCTCCATCGGCGACGCCAAGAGCCTGGCCAACGGCGTCCTCATCGCCACGCCGCTCAAAGGAGCGGACGACAAGGTCTACGCGGTAGCCCAGGGGCCGATCTCGACCGGCGGCTTCGGCGTCACCTACAACGGCAGCACGGTAAAGAAGAACGACACGCTCGTGGCGCGGATCCCGGACGGGGCGATCGTGGAGCGCAGCGTTCCCGTCACGGTGCTCGACGCAAACGGCTTCATGTACATCAACCTGCTCAATCCGGACTACGTCACCGCGGCCCGGGCCGCGGCGGCCATCAGCAAGTCCTATCTCGGGGCGGCCCAGGCGCTCGATGCGGCCACGATCCGCGTCTATGTCACGAGCCGCTACCGCAACGATCTGGTCGATCTCGTGGCCCGGCTCGAGAGCCTCCATGTCACTCCCGACCAGGTCGCCAAGGTCATCGTCGAGGAGCGGACGGGAACCATCGTCCTCGGATCCCAGGTGCGCATCTCGCCCGTCGCGATCAGCAGTGGCGGCCTGATCATCAAGGTCCAGACCACCACCACCGTCTCCCAGCCCTCGGCGCTGTCCTCGGGTTCGACCCAGGTCGTGCAGAATTCCACGGTCTCGGCCGACGAGCAAAAAGCCAAGACGGTGGTCTTCGACCAGGGCACGACGCTGGGGCAACTCGTCCAGGCCCTCAACGCGCTCGGGGTCACCCCCCGCGACCTCATTTCGATCCTGCAGAACATCAAGGCGGCCGGGGCCTTGAACGCGCAGCTGGAGGTGATCTGATGCCGCTTGTCCCCCCGCCCCCGCCGCTTCCGGGGACACCCGGCCGGCCCAAGGTGAGCGCTCGGACTCTCGGTTCGCTTTCGACCACGGCCCCCAGCACCTCGACCACGGATCCCTGGCTGGCTGCTCCGGCATCCTCGTCGGCCACATCCGCGTCTGCCATGTCGGCCATGGAAGCGCTCCCCGAGCCGGTCGGCATCGCGGGGGAACTCCAGCAGATGCTGACTTCCGTGCCCCAGCACCTGCCGATCTCGAACGCTTCGGATGCCGCAAAGGATTTTGCGGCCATTCTTTTCGGGTACATGTTCTCCGAGATGCGGCCCCACGAGGACAAGGATGGGCTCCTCGGGGGCGGCGATTCGGAGATGTTCATGGAGTTCTTTGACGAGGCCATCGGCCGCGACATGGCCGACGGGCCCGGCAACCCGCTGGTAAAAGCCCTGGTTCAGGAGCTTACGCCCGAGTCGTCCAAAGCCACCAAGTCCGCCAAGCCGGCCAAGGGGCGATAAGAGCGCATGGACAAGAACGTCGCCCCGCCCAAGGCCAAGGCGCCGGGCCTCAACGATGAGGCGATCAAGAAGTACACGCCGATGGTCCGGGCGATCGCGCGACGGATCTCCACCAAGCTGCCTCGCCACTACGACATCGAGGATCTGGTGTCAGACGGCATGATGGGGCTCCTGGCGGCCCACGAGCGCTTCGACCCCGACCGCGGGGTCAAGTTCGAGACCTTCGCGACGTACTACATCAAGGGCGCCATCCTCGACAATCTGCCCAAGCTCCCGACCGTCCCCAAGAACAAGCAGGTGCAGGCCGCCGAGGAACTCGCGCAGGCCGAGGGCGAGTACAACGGCGAGGGCGAGGGCGACGAGGCCGAGGCCGACAGCGCCCTCCTGGTCAACAAGATCACCCAGCTCACCTACAGCTACATCCTCAGCCTCGACGCCCCGTCCGGGGGAGATGGCGAGGAGGGTTTCTCGCTTCTCAACCAGCTGGGCAAGGCGGACAAGATCCAGAACGAGATGGAGCTCGAGGAGCTCCAGCAGCTCTTGCGCCTGACGATCGAGCAGCTCCCTAACCAGGAGCGGACGACGCTGCGCTATTACTACTTCCACAACATGTCGTTCAACGAGATCGGCCAGAAACTCGGGCTCTCGGAATCATGGGTGAGCCGCATCCATCGGCGAGCGCTCGAGCAGCTGCGCCAGAAGCTCGGCAAGAAGAAGTCCCTCGACGATTTCATCAGCTGGTAGTTCGGCCCCGGCTCGATCCGAGGGGGCGTCAGACGCTTCTGACCCGGATCCGTTGCAAGTGAGTCCCCCACCGGCTGCGCCGACACTCTCGAATGAAACGCCACCTGCTGTGCTGGGCTACGCAGCAGCTTGCCCGCAGCGGGGGGTAGTTTGCGGGGGGCAAGGCCCCCTGCAAGTCACTGCCCGAGCGCAGCGAGGGAGTTTCTTGTGAGTCCCCCACCGGCTGCGCCGACACTCTCGAATGAAACGCCACCTGCTGTGCTGG
>JAJYIO010000023.1 GCA_021790035.1 bacterium
GGGGGCCTTGCCCCCCGCAAACTACCCCCCGCTGCGGGCAAGCTGCTGCGTAGCCCAGCACAGCAGGTGGCGTTTCATTCGAGAGTGTCGGCGCAGCCGGTGGGTAACTCATCAGTACGCCCCCCTCAAGCCTGCACCTCGGCGTCGCAGTCCGCGTGGCCGTCTTTGGCCCCGAGCGCTGCGAGCGCCCCCTCGACGACGGCCCGCCCGGCGGCGGCCGCCGCGACCGCTTCCATCACCGCGTCGATGATCGGATGGTAGCCCGTGCAGCGGCACAGGTTGCCGGCAATCGCGTGCTCGACCTCGGCCCGGGTGGGGTTCGGCTCGCAGCTGAGCAACTCGTGGACCGACAGCACCATCCCCGGCGCACAGAACCCGCACTGGAAGGCGCTGCTGTCGACGAAGGCCTGCTGGACCGGGGTGAGACCGCCATTCGAACCCAGGCCCTCCACCGTCGTGATCGAGTGGCCGTCCGCCTCGATGGCCAGGATGAGGCAGCTGCGCACCGAGCGGCCATCCAGGAGAACCGTGCAGGATCCGCAATCCCCGCGCTCGCACCCGATCTTGGGGCTCTTGACCCCGATCCGATCGCGCAAGACCTCGACCAGCACATCGTTCGGGGCCACGTCGAGCTCCCAGGGCTCTCCGTTGACCACCAGGTGCACGGTTTTCTTCATGAGCTCCGCTTTCTTCTCCGGCCAAGATCCGCCATGAGGTCCTCGGTTCGACCGGGAGCCGGCGCGCCGGAGCGGCTGCCTGGCCGAGCGAGGGCCGCAGCCGGCTGGCCGCGACGTTGCGCAACCGGTCGTTCGAGTCCCGGGACGGACCCCATCCAGGCCATACCGACTACAGGACCTCGGTGCCGTAAGGCGGACCCGAGCCGGCCAGGCGGCTGCAAGCCGCCTCGAGACCGCGCTCGAGCAAGACGCCGAGCATGTACTGGCGGTACTCGCGCGTGGCCCGGACGTCCGAGATCGGGCTCGACTCGGCCGGCAGGAGGGCGATCGCCTCGGCGACCGCATCCGGATCGGTGGCCCGCCCCGAAAGCGCGGCCTCGATCCGCGCGGCCCGCACCGGCGTGGGCCCCACCGCCCCGAGGGCGACCCGGACGGACCCCGCCCGCGTGACCAGTATCGCCAGGCTGGCCTGCGCCAGATCCTCGCCCTGGTACCGGCGCAGCTTGGCGAAGCAGCCTCCATGGAAATCCGGGACGGGAGGTATCTCGATTCCGGTGACGATCTCGCCGGGCGCCAGGGCCGTCTTGCGGTTGCCCTTGAACCAGCTGGCCATCGGCACGACTCGTGCCCCCCCAGGACCTACGACGTGCACGGTGGCCTCGTAGACCAGGAGGACCGGTCCGGAATCGCAGCTCGCCACGGCCGCGCAGATGTTGCCGGCGATCGTGGCTCGATTCCGCACGCCATTCGAAGCCACGACGGCCGCCATCTCGGCCAGCAGCGGCCAGGTTCTTGCGTCTAGGAACTCGATGACCTGGTTGAAGGTGACCAGGGCTCCGATCCAGAGCGATTCGCCTCGCCGCTCCAGGCGATCGAGCCCCTGGATGCCCTTGATGTCGACCAGGGCCTCTGGCGCCATGACACCGTCTCGGAGCCAGGCCACGAGATCGGTCCCGCCCGCCAGGACCCTCGCCGCGCCTTCGGGACCACCGAGCAAGGCGAGGGCCTCATCGAGGCTCTCGGGCTTGTGGTACGCGAAGGTGTGAGCGATGGTCATTGCGCGCTCCGCCTCGAGGTGTCAGTCAAGGCGCGTGGCGCGCTACTTGGGGGGCATGAAGGCCACGATGCGGCACATCGAGGACTCGAGCTCGATGCCCCGCAGCGGGAAGCATCCGATCCACAGGCGCTGGCTTCCGAGCTCGCCGATCTGGCCGCCGATGTTCTCGGCATGCACCAGACGCTTGGGGAATAGCTTGAGGTGCATCACCTGGTAGTACTCGTCGGGCGGGAACATCTCGTCCCAGGCCTTGCCGTACCGAGCCTTGAGCTTGTCCTCGGCCTTGGCGAACTGCTGCGGGTGCCAGTTGCGGATGATCGTGTTCATCGGGTGATCCGCGCTGCCGCAGTCGACGCCGATCCACTTGAGCTGCATGTCGAGCGCCCACCGATGGAACTCGGGGCCCGGGCCCGGGTGCTTGACGAAGTAGCGCAGTTCGTCGGCCTCGGGCTGATCCCAGGCATACCGGTGGTAGCCGGTGTTGATGATGAGGATGTCGCCCTTCTTGACCTCGACCCGGCTCGTGATCATCTCGGGGGTGTAAAGGTCGAAGTCCTCGACCGCATCGGAAAGATCGACGACCGCGCCGCCGCCGATCCACTCGCCGATCGGCACCTCGCCGATCGCCCGGCCACTGCTGAAGAAGTGGATCTCTCCGTCCATGTGAGTGCCGACGTGGTTGCTGGTCGTGATGATCTGGCCGTTGGCCCCCTGGCCCTGGTGCGCCCCGGCGATCCGCTTGAAGTACTGGATGCCCAGCGGCATGTAGCTGGGCCAGGGCGGAGTGTGGACGGAAAGGCGCTGGGTGAGGTCATAGACCCGCACCTTGGTCATGAACTCCAGGAACTGATCCATCTGGGTCAACTCGGCGATCGCGGTCAATGCCTTTCCCCCTTCTTTGCGGAAAGCAGCATGTTAAGGCAACGCGCCCGAAGTTGCCAGCCTGGTGGCCAGCCGTCTCGGAGCGGGAGCCTTCAAGGTGGAATCTTCGCTGCCGACGGAGCTTCGCTCACGTAGCGGCTTGCCCGCCCTACCTGGCGCCCCCTTGCAAAACCCGAGCCAGGCCCTCGTAGGCTCGCACGAAGGGCTGAGCTGGAGCGTTGAGCACGCCCGCGCCGACCTGCCCGATACCGGGCTCCTTGTGCGCGACCCCGGTGTCGATGAACGGTAGCACCGCCTTCTCGACCACCTTGACCACGTCGATGCCGGTCGGTGTCCCGCGGAAGTCGAGGCCGGGGATCTGGTAGGTCGTGTTCTCGCCGGCCGTGATCTCGTACATCTGGGTCGTGTACCGGATGGCATCCGCCGGCCCGCCGCCCACGAACTGCACGATTGCCGGGGACGCCGCGATGGCGAAGCCGCCCAGGCCGTTGGTCTCGGTGATGGCGCTGTCCCCGATGTCGGGGTTGGCGTCGGCCTTGCTGAAGCCAGGAAAGTACAGCGCGTCGGGCACCTCGGCGGGCCCGGTGAACCAGGCGTCTCCGGTGCCGGCGAGCTGCACCCCGAAGTCCGTGCCGTTGCGCGCCATGACGACGGCGACGCTCGAGTCGGCGATGCCGCGCGCCGCGTCCAGCGTCGCCTTGCTGGCCGCCATGGAGAGATTCAAGAAGAAGTGGTCGTTCGAGTGGATGAACTCGAGCACCGAGCCCGCGTCCTCGCCCGAACTCGTGCGGGCGATCGCCGGGGCCACGAGGCGGAAGAAGAGCGAGGTGGCGGCCCGGTTGCGGTTGTGGACCTCGTCGCCCATGTGCAGGGCCTGGGCGATCACGTTCTTGAGATCCATCGAGCCGAGCCTGGCCAGGGCACGGGCCAGGACCGGGTACAGGACGTCGGCCATCCAGTGGAGGCGCCGCACGACGTCCTCGCCGAAGGCGCCATACCGCAGCACCTTGCCGAGTCCTTCGTTCATCGTGGCGAAGGCCAGGTTGCCGAACTCGGCGTTCTTGACGATGAAGACGGGCATCGATGGCGAGACGACCCCCGCCATGGGCCCGACGGCCGCGTGCTCGTGGCAGGGTGCGAACCGGATGGTTCCGGATGCGGCCAACCGTTCGGCCTCCTGCTGGGTTCGCGACCGACCTTCGTAGAGCAATGCGCCGACCACGGCCCCGCGCATGGGACCGCACATGCGCTCCCAGGAAATCGGCGGGCCGGCGTGCAAGAGGGTGTCCTCGGTCAGGCCCGGAATCACGTCCCGCGCCAGGCCCATGCCGACGAGCTGCGGCATGCCGGCCAGGATGCGAGCGAGTGCCCGGGCGTTGGCGGCGGCGATTCGCTCCGAGTTCGCCCGGACCACGCCGCGGGCGTTCGACTCGACCTCCAGAGGAGGCGTCCAGTCCACGTGCACGGTGGGCGCGCCGACCTGCCGCAGCGTGCTGGCAAAGGACTCGAGTCCGAGGTTGACGACCTCGAGCCTCTGGTCGAACAGATCCCCAAGGCGCGTCATGGGCGGTTCTCCTGCGGGTGCACGATCGCGGGGGGCTCCGTGTTGCCCAGGTGGCGATCTTCTTGCAACCTGGCGATCCAGCCAGCCAGGTGACAGGCGGCGGCGTTGCTGGGCGCGACCACGGCTCCCGCCGCCTCGAGCTGCCGCACCGTCCGGCTGCGGCTCTGGGGATCGGCCTCCGTGCCCGTCACCGAGCAGACCACGGCGACTCGATCCCTTGCCGCGGCGATCGCCGGAGCCAGCTCCGAGGCCGGGTCCTCGTGCGATCCGTAACCCAGCACGACGTCGAGCAGCACCACCGCGACTTCGGGGTCGGCGGCTTCGGCCGCGAGCCGGCGCAGCCGGAGGCTGTAGTCGATCATCGGGTGGGGCCGTCCCTGGGTGAACTCGTCCTCTCCGAGGTCGACCACCGTATGGGCCTGGCTCACCAGGGCGCTGTCCAGGCGAGCGGTCGCGCCGGTGGGGGCGTTCGAGAACAGGGGGGCCAGGAGCGGGAATCCACGCCCGGCGGCGATCGTGTCCTGGGCCAGGATGACCTGGGCTTCGGCGCAGAACGTGCCACCGCTGAACAGGCCACGCAGGTAACGGCGCGAGGCCGGTAGCCGGGCCGCCATCCGCTCGGCCTCCGCGAGCTGGTCTTGACCCCGTCCGGGCAGCCCGGCCAGCCCGGTCGCGAGATCCGCCCCGCGCCAGAGCGCCAGGGCCGCCAGGGCCGCCTCCTCGAGCGTGGCCGGGCCCGCCTCGGCTCCGCCGCGATCTCCCAGAAACAGCGTCACGACGGGCTTGGTGACGTTCTTGACGATGGCCGAGAGGCGTTCGGCCACCAGGGGATCGGGCGGTTTGGCTATGAGCAAGATGACCTCGGTGTGCGGATCGTCCGCCAGCGCCTCGAGCGCCGTCGCGAAGCTGACCCCGCCGACCTTCGCCTTGATGTCTCGCCCGCCCGTACCCAGGGCCTGCGAGATGCCACCGCCGCCCCGGGCGATGAGGGTCGTGACCTCCTGCAGGCCCGTACCGGCAGCAGCCACCACGCCGATCGCGCCGCGGGGCACGACGTTGGCGAAACCGAGCGGCACCCCGTTGACGATGGCCGTCCCGCAATCGGGCCCCATCACGAGCAGGCCCCGCTCGGCCGCCAGCTGCTTGAGGGCGATCTCCTGGTCGATCGGTACGTTGTCCGAGAAGAGCATGACGTGCAGTCCGCGCTCGAGCGCCGCTCGGGCTTCGTCCGCCGCATAGCGCCCGGCGACCGAGATGAGGGCCAAATTGGCGCCCGGCAGCACTTCGAGGGCGCCGTCGAGGCTCCTCGGGCGCGCCTCTGCGCCCTGGGTCTTCCGGCTGCGGGCGAGCTGGAACTGCTGATCGATCTCCGCCAGGACCGTCTCGACGCGGCCGGCTTCTGCGAGCTTGAGGGCGATGAGCAGGTCCGTGTCCCGCGCCTGTTCGAACTCGGGCAAAAGCAGGCCTGACGCCGCGAGAATGGCACGGTTCTCGGGCGTGCCCATGACGACCGCGGCGTCGAGGACCCCGGGCAGACCCTGGACGTGGCGCCCGATCGTCATCAGCGTGACCGAGTCGAAATAGGCGCCCTTCTTGATGTGCCCCGCGAGGGTTCCGGCGCTGGCTACGACCATCAGGTTCTCCTTTGGTACTTCCGGTTCGCTCTGGCCTGGAACGACGCCCCGGCCCTCGAGCGGATCCTCGTCTCGGGCCTATTCGCCAACGAGGCTCCTGGCTTCCTGGAATGGCGACCTCTCGAGCAGCATCTTCCAGGTTAGCAGGAAGCCGGCTGCAAAATCTGCTCCGGAGGTGGCGCCCACGGCCAGGAGACGAGCCGAGGCCTCCAGAACGTCCGGTTGCCCCCGCACCACGGCCTGGACGAAGGAACGCGGCGCCGCGTTCAAACGCCCGGCTGCCGCCTGGTCGAGAAACGCGTTCGACAGGAGGCTCTGGCTTCGCGCTGCCGCGTGAACGCCCGGCAGATCGGCAGATTCCACCATCCAGAGGGCGGCCAGGAGGCCCGTGTTGAAGTCGTCCCCGCTCGGCGTCAAGCCGTACCCGCATCCGCGCAGCATCCGGGCGCACCCGGCCAGGTCCGATCGAGCCAGCAAGCTGACGGCCTCTCGCGCTCGCTCGGCCAGGACCCTCTCGAAGGCCGACCCTCCTGCTCCCTGGCTGCCGGCCGGCTCCGCACCCGGGCGCGGGCCCGCGAGTTCCATGGACAGCAAAAAGGCGAGGCTCGACGGGTTCGCCTGGTCCAGGATACGGGCGATCGCCGCGGGCAGGGCGACGGGACTCAGCTCGGCGGCTCGCACGCGTTCGAGCCGGGTGTCCGAACGAACTTCGGACGAGACCCGAAACCTTTCGCATCCGCCATTCCAGCTGCGGTCGGGTCCAGTGCCAGGAGCCTTCGCGAGATGGCGCAAGACCACCTCTCCGGACATGACCTCGAGGCTCTCCCACGGCCAGTCGCCCGGCCCGTCGAGGACGACGTTGACGGGGCCTGTCCCGACCTCGGGGGTCACGACGGCAACCAGGTCATCTCGGTCCGAAACGAAGTTCGAGACCCTGGCAAACCGGGAGTGCAAGCGGTAGCGGCCCGGGACGATCCCATCCCCGACGCCCAGGAGCGCGACGCCCATGGGGCCATTGTACCCGTGCCGGCCGGCCTTGCGGGCTTCCGGGTCGCCTTGACTGGGGGGCGCCAAGCGAGCAGACTGCGCCAATGCAGCACGCGAGCTCGGGCGCCTTCCTGGACGAGACCGTTTTCGACCCCACGGGCGCCGGGCCGCTCGACGGCCTTCGCTTTGCCGTCAAGGACCTCGTCGACCTCGCGGGTCTGCCCACCGGCTGCGGCCATCCGGCCTGGCGCGATTCGCATCCGCGGGCCGTTTCGCACGCCGTCTGCGTGGAGCAGGTGCTGGCGGCCGGGGCGCGCTGCGTCGGCAAGACGGTGACCGATGAACTGGCCTTCAGCCTGCTGGGCGAGAACCAGTTCTACGGCACGCCCCTCAATCCCCGAGCCCCCGAGCGGGTGCCTGGCGGCTCTTCGAGCGGCTCGGCTTCCGCGGTGGCCTGCGGGCTGGTCGATTTCGCCATCGGCACGGATACCGGCGGGTCGGTGCGGGTCCCGGCGAGCAACTGCGGCATCTACGGCCTGCGGCCCTCGCACGGGGCCGTGTCCGTCGCCGGCGTGTATCCGTTCGCCCCCACTTTCGATACCGTCGGCCTTCTCGCTGCCGATCTCGAGGTCCTGATCCGGGCGGCTGGAGTGCTGCTGGCTCGCGAGATTCCGGCCATCGCTCGAGTCCGTCGCTTGCATGTCATCACCGAGGCCTTCGAGCTGGCCGAACCCGCCGTGGCGACGAGCTTGTACGAGGCAGCCGCGCAGCTGGCCGAGCAGCTGGGCGTCGAGGTCACGACCACGTCCTTGCGCGACATCGACGAGGATGCGGGCGGACAGGCGCTCGATGCCTGGTACGACACCTATTGCCAGGTGCAGTGGCCCGAGATCTGGAGCCAGCTGGGCCCCTGGTTCCAGGCTACCGAGCCGGAGCTGAGTTCGTTCGCGCAGGGGAGCCTGGAGCTGACCCGCAAGTACGACCGCTCGCGATCCCTGGCAGCCATTCGCCGTCGCGAAGATCTGGCGGCTCGCGTCTCGCGGTTCTTCGGCCCGGACGACCTCTTGTGCCTTCCCACGGTGCATACCCCGGCGCCGCTCAAGGGCAGCCACTCCGTGCGTGGCTTCTCGCGAACCTACTACTCCCGGGCCCTGGCGCTCACGGCGATCTCGGGTATTGGCCGCCTGCCCGCGCTCTCCTTGCCGCTGGCCGAGGTGGAGGGTCTGCCGGTCGGCCTGTGCCTCATGTCGGGCCCGGGCCAGGACGCGTTCCTGCTGGCGGCTGCGCGCCAGGCGGTTCCGGCCCCGGTCGCGTAAGGGTGCGAACGTCTCCCTGGCGGCGGGTGAAGCCGATCTGATCCAGGTACTCGAGGAGCGGGATCAGGAATCGGCGACTCGTGCCCAGGGCCTCTTTGATCTGCGAGGCCGTCAGCTGCGGGCGCTCGCGGAACGCCAGGGCCAGGCTGCTCCTGGCATTCTCGATGCCGGTCCTCGTGGCGTGGATCCCCTGTCCGAGCTTGAGAATCTGGCCGGCTTCCACTCGATCCTCCAGGATTTCGCGGGCGACCTCGGGCAGGTCCTTCAGGAGATCCGTCTCGTCGACGAGGCCGGCGGACACGCGCTCGGTCAGCGCCTCTGCGGCTTGCCGGGCGGGACCCTCGAAGCGGGATTCGTGGCTGGACAGGCCCGCCAGCCGGCCGATGAGCCGTAATCTGTTCCTTTCCGCGAGGTCGCTCATGATCTGGGCCAGGCGAGCGGGTGGAACCTGGAGCTCGGCCTGCAAGGCTTCCCTCGCCATTCCGGCGCGGTGCGGATGGGCGGCGTGGAAGGCGGTCAGGACGTCGGTCAGGCGTCCTGTCAGAGCAGCGATCGCCCGGCTGTGAACGAACCCGGGCTCGAGCCGGTACAGAACCCCACGGCTCTCGAGCTCTTTCAGGACCCGACTGCGGGCCGCAAAGGGAACGTGGGATTCGAGTTGCCCGGCCGTGATGGGCTCGAGGCCGGCTTCTTCGAGGACACTCTCGGCGGCGTCGGCAAGACGCCCCTCGCGGTAAGCCGCCAGTCTGGCCAGTAAACCCGCATGGCGGCGTTTCCACCTTCTCGCACGCGGATCCAGGATCTGTCCTCCGCCGAGGGTCTGGGCCGGAGAGTAGCGCCGGATGACGAACCGGTCACCGAAATCGGCGACCAGCGGCGTCTCGAGAAGCAGCTGGGCAAAACCTGCCGACCCGCCCGGGAGCTTGTCGGCCTCCAGCAAGGCCAGGCGACCGATGACCTCGGAAGTCCCGTGGTGCACCCGGACCCGGTCGCGATGCTCGACGGCCGGCGATCCCGCCAGCAATTCGAGCCAGACGTCGACGACGGTCGCCGGACCGAAGAGCCCGGGGGCGACGAGCCATTCACCGCGATCGAAATCCGAATGCGAGAGCCCGGCCACGTTGATCGCCACGCGCTGGCCCGCCTGGACGCTTGCACGCTTGCCTCCGTGCACCTGCAACCCGCGAGCTCGACCCTTGAGGCCGCTGGGCTGAAGCTCGATCGATTCCCCCTCGCCGAGGCTTCCGGTCAGGAGCGTCCCGGTGACCACCGCGCCGAACCCCTGCTTGACGAAGACCCGGTCGATCGGAAGCCGGGCCGGCGCCACGGCGTCCCTCGTGATGGTCTCGGCTGCCAGCCGATCGAGTGCGGACAGAAGATCCTCGAGACCCTCTCCGGTCGTGGCCGAAACCGGCACCAGGGGGGCATCTTCCAGGAAGCTCCCCACCAGGGTCTCCTGGATGTCGGCGATCGCCAGCTCCAGGAGTTCGGTCTCGACGAGATCCCGCTTGGTGACGACCACCACGCCGTGCTGAACGTGCAAGAGGCGCAGGATGTCGAGGTGCTCCCGGGTCTGCGGCATCACCCCGTCGTCGGCTGCGACGACGAGCAGCACGAGGTCCATTCCCCCGACACCGGCCAGCATGTTCTTGAGGAACCGCTCGTGCCCGGGGACGTCGACGACGCTGGCCGTACGGCCGGAGGGCAGGATGAAGGGAGCAAACCCGAGATCGATCGTCAGGCCCCGGCGTTTCTCTTCGGCCAGGCGATCCGTATCCACTCCGGTAAGCGCCTTGATGAGCGTGGTCTTGCCATGATCGACGTGGCCCGCGGTGCCGATGACGATCGGCAGGTCCCCGGTCGCCATCAAGGAGTCCCCCGCGAGAGGCCGATCGCCTCGTCGATCAGGACCTCTCGGAAGGCAGCGACGATCCGATCGTCGTCTCCTTCGAGGAGCGTGCGGACATCCAGCAACAGGGAACCATCGAAAAGACGCCCCAAAACGGGAGTGGATGCCATTCTGAGTCGATCTGCCAGCACCTGGACGCTGACGCCGGCACCCGGGCCGGGCCCGATTCGCACGACCCAGGTATCGAGCTGGACGCCGGGCAAGGAGCCCCCGCCGGGGGCAGAAACACCCGGAGCTGCGACGGCAGCCAGGCCGATGGCCGCGAGGCGCTCGGCCAGTGCTCGGGCCCTGGGAACCAGAGATTCCGGCGTTGCCGCCAGCATCGCCAGGGCGGGAACGCTCGCAAGAACGCCCTCGGGATCGAGGTACAGCCGCAGCGTGGCCTCCAGCATCGCGATCACCGTCTTGTCGAGGCGCAGGGCTCGCATGAGCGGATTTGCCTCGAGACGCTCGATGAAGGCCCGCTTGCCCACGACGATTCCGGCCTGGGGGCCGCCCAAGAGCTTGTCGCCCGAGAACGTGACCAGATCGACGTCGGCCCGGATCGCCTCGAGCACCGTCGGCTCGTGGGGCAAGCCGATGAGTGCCAGGTCGACGAGGGTGCCAGAACCCAGATCCAGGACGGCGGGAAGGTCGTGCCGGTGCGCGATGGCGGCCAGTTCGGTCGCGCCGACCTCCTCGGTGAACCCGACGAGCTTGAAGTTGGACCGGTGACACTTGAGGAGCATGCCGGTCCGTTCCCCGATCGCACGCTCGAAATCTTCGGACCGGGTCTTGTTCGTGGTCCCGACCTCCTTGAGCTGGGCCCCCGAGGCGGTGATGACGTCCGGGATCCGGAACGATCCGCCGATCTCGACGAGCTCGCCGCGGCTGACCACCACTTCCTGGCCCCGGGCCAGGGTGTCGACGACGAGGAGCACGGCCGCGGCGTTGTTATTGACGGCAATCGCCGCCTCGGCGCCACACAGGCGCGCCAGCAAGGGCTCCAGGTGGCTCTTCCGGTGCCCGCGGCGGCCCGTCTCGAGATCGATCTCGAGGTTCGAGTAGGCCGCGCCGACCTCCACCGCACGGAGCAACGCTGCCTCGGGCAAGGGAGCCCGTCCGAGATTGGTGTTGAGGACGACCCCCGTCGCGTTGACCACGCGTACCAGATGAGGCAAAAAATCGTGTCCGAGGCGCGCCCGCGCTTCATCGCGGATCCGCTCGGCCGCGGGTACCACCGGCCGGCCGGTCCGGATGTGCTCGCGGAGGTCCTCCAGGACCTCCTGCAATGCCGCGATCACCCGGGATCTGGGGTAATCGGCGAGAAGCCCCGCGCTCGCCGGGTCGTCCAGCAGCGTTCCCACGGCCGGAATCTGGCGCAGGAGTGTACTCGGATCGAGGTCGGCCATACCTCGCCAGTTTACCGCTACCTTTGCGGGTCGCGTTCGATCCGGATCCGCTGGAGGCGTCGGACGCGCGTCGCACCGAGAAATGCGCCTCATCCGGGTACACGATCCCAGGATGTACCGGCAAGTGCTCACGTTCATCGCGGATCGAGGCCAGGCCCGCGTGACCGAGATCCAGCAGGCCTTCGCGCTTTCCGCCGAGATGGCTGCATGCCTGTGCATCGAACTTCAAGACGCCCAGTGGTTGACCGACACGGCGCCCTCGGCCTGCCATCACGAAGGTGCGGACGGAGGCTGTGCGTCCTGTCCCCGGAACGCCGGTCCTGGCCACGATTCACCCGGCGATCCGGCCGCGTTCGAGGGCTGCTGCGGAATCAACGGTCCGTACCGGTTGACGACTCGCGGCCTGGACTACCTGGGCCGCAAGTGAACGGTCCCGGAGGGCTCCAGACCGACTTTCGGTTGACTCGAACCCGGGCGCGCCCGCAAGAAAGCGAAGCCGAAGCGTACTTCTCCGTACGTGAGGCGAGGGGGCGCGGACCCAAGCCGGGACAGGTCAACCTGACACAGGTCTAATCGTTGCCCAGCGGCTCGAGGGCGTCGTCCATGAACATCTGCGCGAAGCCGTTTGCCAGCAACTGCCCCAGTTCGGCGTCGGTGAGCGAGAGATCGTGGGCGGCCAGCAGCCATTCATCCTTGAGGTTGGAGTGAGAGACGGTGAGGTTGTCGGTGCACAGGGTGGCGGCCAGGCCAAAGGCCAGCATGCGACGCAGGGGATGGTCGGCCAGCTGGGCCACGGCACCCGTTTGCAGGTTGCTCTTGAGACACACCTCGATGCCCACGTGGTTCTCTCGAGCCATCTCGACCGCCTTGGGATCCCCGAAGATCCGGGTGCCGTGGCCGATGCGCTCGGCGCCCAGCGTTTCGATCGCCTCGGCGACGTTCTCACCCGGGCCCGCTTCTCCGGCATGGACGGTGACGTGGAGCCCCGCGTCTCTGGCCCGGCCGAAGGCCCGCCGGAAAGGCTCCAGATCGAATCCGCGCCCCTCGTCTCCGGCCAGATCGACTGCCACCACGCCGTGGCGGTGGTAGGCGATCGCCAGGTCCGCGATGCGATCGGCCTGGCTCGCATCCATCCCGTGCAGCGCACAAAGTATGAGACGCGCCTGCATCCCGGCGGTCTGGCGACCCTCGGCCAGGCCCTCGAGGGCCGCCTCGACGACCGCCGCGTCCATCAATCCCTCTTTGGTGTGCAGCAGGGGACAGAACCGGACCTCGGCGTACATCGCCCCGTGGGCGGCGCAATCCTCCAGGATCTCCCGGCCTGTCCTCTGCAGGGCGTCGCGGGTCTGCAAGAGGGGCAAGACGATGTCGAAGCGCTCGAGATAGGCCTTGAGGTCCCCGTTCGGCGGGGCGCGGAAGATGGACTCGAGCTGCGCGGTCTGAGCGCCACGCTGGCGCGCCAGGTCGAGTAGCGTCGCGGGTCGAACCGAGCCGTCGAGATGCAGGTGAAGATCGGTCTTGCGAAGCTTGAGCAGCAGGTCAGGGTTCATCTCGCCCATTGTACGAGACGATCGCAAGCTCGGATATCTCTGCGGCGCGGCGCCTGCACGGTTCTCGTGCCAGGAGATGGCTGTTTCGGTGGTGCCGTAAGCGAATTGGCGGATGCAATGGAGCTAGCCATCCACTAGAATAATGTGGGGGAAGAGTGAGCTATCCGTTCCGGTTCCAGAGGGGTGCCTGCATGAAGGAGAACGTCATGAAGTCGAAGG
>JAJYIO010000504.1 GCA_021790035.1 bacterium
CTCGGCGTAGCACCGATCCGGTCGAGGATCTCATTCAGGTCGGATCTATCGGCCTACTCGAGGCGATCGAGCGTTACGAGACCGGCCACAACACCGAATTCAAGACCTACGCCGTCCACTTCATCACGGGCCATATTCGCCACTACCTGCGCGACCGGCAGAACCTCTTGCGCGGCCCCCGCGTGCTCCAGGAGCTGTCCTACCGCCTGAGCCAGGTCACGGCCAAGCTCACCCAGGAATTCGGCCGCGAGCCCTCCAACCAGGAGCTTGCCAAGGCTCTGGACGTCACCCCCGAGCAGGTGGACGAGGTCAAGCTCTACGATCGCCGCGTCACGGTCCTCTGGCTGGATCAAGAGGGATCCGAGGGCGAGGACGACGAGCAGCGTTCCCTCCTCGAGAGCCTCTCCGATCCCCGGTTTTCGGGCGACGCCCGCGAGGAACTCGACGAGCGCCTGGTCCTGGCCGAGGCGATGAACCGCTTGCCCTCCACCCAGCGCGAGCTCCTCGAGCTGCGTTACTTCCAGGACCTCACTCAGGCCGAGCTTTCCCGTCGTCTGGGCATCTCGCAGATGGAGGTCTGCCGGCGCCTCAAGAAGGCCGAGAAGCAGCTTCGCGCCGTGCTGACTCCTCCGGGCGGTCGCGGCGGCCACCAGCTGCCATAGGCGAGCTCCCGCCGCCCATCTCTGGCCTGGCGCATCCGGTCGGCGGCTCGTTCCGATTCCGGGCCAGGCCCTCGACCCGCCGTTGAGCGTGGGAGTCGGTCCCTCTGGCTTCGAGGCCCGGGTGGCCAGAGCGCGATCTGCCACGGGAATTCGGCGGGCGCTCGTCGTCCGTGGACATGGTGGCCGCGATGAACTCGTCTTGTCCAGGTCATCGAAGATCCTGGATGTCGATCCAGGCTCCCTCTTCAAGTATCAGATCGGCGCAATCGGCCTCGAGCTCGTCGATGCACCCGTCGATTGCGGGCCAGCCTGGATAGTGTCCGGAGGGCTTCCGATCGGGATGGATCGGGCCCGAGGAGTCGACATGATCCGGTTACATGGCGCGGGGACCTTGCTGTGGGGCCTGGGCGAGCTTAAAACGATCCAGATGCCGCGGCGATGTCTCGAACCGGTTTTCATCCTGACATCCATCTCCAGCTCGCGGCTACTCCGGCCTGAACGCGGCGTTAACGTTCGATGGTGCCAGGTACCTGTACCAGGGATCCGCCAATCATCGGCGGTTCGTGCAAGATTTTTAAGAAAATCGCTTGCAATTCCTGGATCCCCTGACTATAATCCGACAATCAACCTAGGAAGCTGGCCGCTGACGCGGCTTTCACCGATTTTGATCGGTGTTCGCCGCACCGCATCGCCACTTGTCGGCAGAAGGGAAACGTGGGATGAACAAAGAGGAACTCATCAAGCAGATCAGCACCAAGGCAAAGGTCAGCCAGAAGGAAGCCGGCGAGTGCCTGAACGCCACGATCGACGCGATCAGCAACGCCCTGGCCAAGGGTGACAAGATCACGCTCGTGGGCTTTGGCACCTTCCAGGTTCGCCAGCGCGCCGCCCGTGAGGGCCGCAATCCTCGCACCGGCTCGGTCCTCAAGATCCCGGCCAAGAAGAGCCCGGTCTGGACCGCCGGCAAGACCCTCAAGGAGCGCGTCGAGGGCAAGGGCAAGAAGGTTGCTACCGCTAGCGCCGGTGGCTCCAAGAAGAAGTAGCTCTTCCTTCCACTCCAAATCGGCTAGTTTCCTAGGTTTCATGGTGGGCTCGCAAGAGCCCACCTTCTTTTTTTGGGCGTCATGTCGCGCCGGATCATCCTTCCGAGTCAGCCCCGAGGTGGATTCTCCGGGGTCGACGCGAGCGGGTTTCCCGGCAGGCCCCCGGTCCGTTCCACGATCGGGGGCCTGTGCGCGTGTGACCTCGCGCTCCTCGATCGGACGGCCACGGCTCCGAGAACGATCACGGTCAAGGCGATCAGCAAGGCTGCGATGCCGGCGATGCCGGCAGTCCGATGCCGGCCTGCGGCGCGGCGTGGACGCCTTTTACGTGAAGGCCGCTCGGGAGATGTTCCGGGCGGCATCGTGAGCGTGGCCGTCGGCGCCCCGAGCATTCGCGTCGGAGCCCGCCCCGCGAGATCGACGCCCAGCTCCTCGGCGACCAGTCGATCGCGGCGCCGGATCTGCTCTTCTAGTGCATCGACCAGCATCTCGGGGGTGATCGCGCCCCGGGTGACCAGGATCTGGCCCAGCGGCTGATGGGTCTCGACCTGTGCCATCAGGGCCTCCCCGAGGGACTCCGGGGTGATGACCCGCTGCGCCAGCAGCACCGCGCCGAGTCGTGTCGTGCCGTCGTCGATCCGGGCGAGCTTCCGCTCGCGCCAGGCCAGGGCCATGTCGATATCGGCCGCGGGCACCTCCCGGCGCGCCCGCAGAAACTCGGCCATGTCGCTGCTGCCCGACTGGGCGAGATCCGCCTTGAGGGCTTGAAGCTGCGTCCATGTCATGACATTGCGGCCGGCCAGCCATTCTCCAATGTCGTCTGCGGCGGGGAGATCCCGCGGAGCCGCCGGCTGCTGCCTGAGCGCGGATTCGAGCAGCTTCGGGCCGATGAACCCGGCCTCCACGAGAAGCTCACCGAGCGGTCGCTGAACGTGGGCT
>JAJYIO010000505.1 GCA_021790035.1 bacterium
ACGCCACGGATCGCCGCTCCGCATCCGGTGCGGTTCCCCGGAAACATTTGGGTGCACCGCTTTGCCACCTGGCCACCTTGAATTCTGGGGCCCGAGCCTTCGAAGCTCGGAGCCCTCAGGGCAGACACTTCGATCCTCCCTCACCAAGCTGGGGCAGTGACTCGAGGGAGTCCGCTGGTTACCTCGAACCCTCTTCGGCTGCGCAGGCCAGAACTCGATGGAACGGGCGCTTCGCGGATTTCCTCGCCTGGCGGACGTCTTCCGGTCAATGTGAAGCTGTGCAGTCTTCCATTCCGGTTGCCCGGCACCCTGAGCAATGAAATGACCAGGGTGGAAGGGTGATTTTACCGATGCATCGCTAAAATCACCCCAGTTTCACTTAGTGGATCAGTCGTCGCCGCATGAGCAGCAGGGCCAGGGCGAGCGCTGGCAGCGAAGCGACCAGGAACCAGGCGAGATCGCCCAGCAGCGCCAGATGCAAGTTGCCGAAGGCAAGAGCCCGACAGAGTGTCACCAGGTGCGTCAGCGGCAACCACCACGCCACCTGCTGCGCCCAGACGGGCAGGGCGTTCAGCGGGAAGAAGATCCCGCTGAACAGGAACATCGGGAACAGCACGAGCGACAGGTAGAGGTTGAAGAAGTCATAGCTGCTGGCGGTTGCCACGAAGCAGATCGCGACCGAGGAGAAGAAGATCCCGGCAATCACCAGGGGGATCGGCACCAGGAGGATCCACCAGCTGGTCAGGATGTGGAACGGCGCGATCACGAGGGTGATGAGACATCCGTACCAGACACTGCGAGCAGCTCCCCAGGCGATTTCCCCGATCGTCAGATCGTCGACCGAGACCGGGGTCGCCAGGATGGCGTCGTAGGTCTTCTGGTGGGTCAGGCGCGAGTAGCCGCCGTACAGGAGCTCGAAGGTCGGGCTGAACAGCGCGGCCTGCGCGATGAGACCGGTGCCCACGAACGCTGCGTAGGAAAGGTGGGCCGGCCAGTTCCGGCTGGTGGCCATGAAGCTCCCGAGCCCGATGCCCATCGCCAGCAGGTAGAAGATGGGCTCGAAGAGGTTGGGCATCACGCTCCAGAGCCAGCCCCGGCTGTAGACGCGGATATTGCGCCAGGTCACGCGGAACGCCAGCCAGGAGACGTCGAGCCCGACCGGGCTTCCGGTACTTGCTTTCATGCCGCTCTCAGAAACCACCGGGCATCCGTCCCGCAGACAGGATCCCGTCGGGATCCATCACCTTCTTGAGCTCGGCGGCGATCGCCCACTCGGCCCGGGCCGGACCGAAGCACTCGCGGCCTGCCTTGGGGCCCCGCTCCAGGCGCCACCATCCTCCGTTCGCCTCGACCTCGGCCGTCCAGGCTTGCAGGCGCCCCACGGCCTGCCGTCCGCTGACCGGGGACGCCAGGGTCGCGATGCCGCTGCCGAGATGCGCCTCGACCCACGCCGGTCCGCAGGAGAGGCACCGTTCGAGGGCCCGGCAGAGGCGATCGGGCAGGACGCCGAAGGTCCACACGAGGTCCGCGTCCCGAGCAGCTTCCTGCCTGCCTGCCGCTTCGCCCGGCACGGCTCGCCCGAAGCGTGCCACCAGGCGTTCTGATTGCCAGGCGACCGCGTCCGGGTCTCCCTCGAAGCCCACCTCGACCTCGACCTCGGGGCGAGCCGCGAGCTCGATCCAGGCGGCCTCCAGATGAACCGCCAGCTGGCGGATCGCCTCGGCTCCGGCAAGCGTGGCGGGGATCCGCCAGACCGCTACGGTCTGCGGGCGAGGCGCCACCTTGAACGTCAGCTCGGTAAAGATCGCCAGCGAGCCCAGGCTGCCGCAGAGCAGACGGCCCAGATCGTAGCCGGCGACGTTCTTGAGCACCTTGGCGCCGATCTTGAGCCAGCGCCCGTCGCCGGTCAGCGCCCGGGCGCCGATGAGCCAGTCCCTGGGGGTGCCCCGCGAGAAGCGGTGCCTTCCGGCCTGTCCGGCCGAGGCGATCCCGCCGAGCGTCGCCCCCAGAGGGGCCTCGAGTGGCAGGATCTGGGAGTTGCCTGCCAGGAACGCCGCGAGATCGGACAGCCGCGTGCCTGCCTGGGCCGTGACCACGAGATCCGGTGCCGAGTACTCGCCGATGCGGTTCAGGTTGCCGAGGTCCACCGCCAGGTCGAACCGGGCCGGGACGTTCCCGATGGATAGCGCCGTGCCGCCCCCGATGGGCACGAGATTGAGCCGGTCGCGCCGAGCACGAGCCACGAGCTCCGCGACTTCGGCCTCGGATTCCGGCCGCTCGATGCGCCCGGCTCTCAAGCCATCGACCGCGACGTGGGCATCGCCAGCCCTGCCCGGGGACCTCACAAGAAACTCTTCTCTCCGGCTTCGCCGGCAGTGACTTGAGAGGGGCCCTTCGCCCCTCTCAAACTCGCCCCCCGCTGCGGGCAAGCTGCTGCGTAGCCCCGCACAGCAGGTGGCGTTTCATTCGAGAGTGTCGGCGCAGCCGGTGGGGGACTCATCAGAAACTCTCTGCTCCGGCTTCGCCGGCAGTGACTTGAGAGGGGCCCTTCGCCCCTCTCAAACTCGCCCCCCGCTGCGGGCAAGCTGCTGCGTAGCCCCGCTCAGCAGGTAGCGTTTCGTTCGACGCTGTCGG
>JAJYIO010000506.1 GCA_021790035.1 bacterium
CGCGAGGACCTGCAGAGCCATGTAGGCGCTGACTTCCTGCGGCGGGCCGTTGACCGCCGCCAGCGCCAGAGGTTCCCAGAAGGCCCTGACAGCCTGCCGGCTCTGGCCGTGTCGAGACAGCCAGACAGCGAAGCTTGTCCGATCGAGTTCCCGCCGGCCGGCGGCATCCAGCGACAGGAGTGCCAGCGCCGGCCGGACCATCGCCACGCGCTCTTGGAGCGAAAGGGCTTCGAACCGAAGCAAGGCCCCCATCAGGTGCGCCGGAGCCGGCAGGCCCGTGGCAGCGAACCGCTGGGCACGGCCCGGAGCTGCCATGAAGAACATCTCGAGCCGAGGTCCGAAGGCCACCAGGCCGCCCGCACCCCAGCGTTCGAGCAGGGTCAGCGTGTTGCGGTAAGCCGAGAGGAAGGCATGCTGGCCATTATCGACGGCATGACCGGCCACCGGATCGTCGAAGGAGAAGGCCTTGCCGCCTACAAAAGGTCGGCGCTCCACCAGGTGCACCTCGTGGCCGAGGTCTGCGAGCGCCGTGGCGGCTGCCAGCCCGGCAAACCCACCCCCGACGACGACCGTCCTGGGGGGCCGTCCCGCAATCCGCCTCGTAGCTACCCCCATGCGGCCCGCATTGCCAGATGACAGCGACCCATCGAGCGAATCGCCCGGCGGCTCACCGGCCGATCCAGCCGCGGGTGCGGACTTCCGTGGAGATCTGCAGCTTGCGCAGCGGCGACAGCGCGACCCGGCGGGAGAACACGTCGAAGCGGCGATCGCGGATGCGCGAAAGCAGCCGCCGGTACAAGGTTCGCGAGGTTTCGAGCACGATCTGACTCTGGCGATCGCGCGGCGTGACCAGGCGCTCGGCCTCGTCGTACAGGCGCTCGGCCCGTTCGACCTCGAAGGCGATCAGTTCGCGCAAGGGCTCGGTCATCTCGCCCTTGAGGACCATCGCGTCGTCCACGCCGAACCGCGCCATGTCCACGGCAGGCAGGTAGATCCGCCCCCGGACGGCGTCCTCCTTGATATCGCGCAGGATGTTCGTGAGCTGGACGGCAACGCCGCCGGCTCGCACGTAGGGCTCGTAATCCCCCGGCCGTTGCGGGTCGAACACGGGCATCAGCAACAGGGCGACCGTCGAGGCCACCTTGAAGCAGTAGTCCGCCAGCTCGTCGAAGGTCCGGTAGCGGTCCACGGAAAGATCCTGGCGCACCCCTTCGAGCATCAGCTTGAATCCGCGTTCGGGCACCGCTACCCGGTCGAGCACGGCGCGCAGGGCGACGAAGACCGGATCATCGACCGGCTGGCCCGCCAGGCAAGCATCGAGATCCGTCTCGTACCGGGCCAGCGCCTCCAGGCGCTCGGCGGGCGCCCGGCTCTCGTCGTCTGCCAGATCGTCAGCCACCCGGCAGAACGCGTAGATGGCGAAGGCCGCTTCCCGCTGCTCCGTCGACAGAAACAAGAAGGCGTAGAAGAAATTCTTGGCCGACCGCCAGGTGAGGTCGCGACAGTGGCGCCGGGCCTCGTCTAGCGAGACAAAGGGGCGCGCAGGAGCCTCGAGAACCCGCATCACCGCAGCCCCGCCATCGGCCACACCACGAGCCTCACCATCCACCGATCGCCTGCGACGCCAGCGTGCGGACGGCGATCCCCACCTTGGTGAGCCGGGAGACCTCCGGTCGGCGTGCCAGGACGTCGTGACGCTGCTGCGCGATGCGGTCGAGGATCGCCAGACCGCCGCGGACGAAGCCGCCCAGCGCGGGGCGCAAGCTCCTGGGCGCGAGCCTGACGAGCGGGGTTCCAGCCAGGAGCATCTGACGCGCTCTCTCGACCTCGAACTCCATGAGCCGCCGGAACGCCTCGCTGGCGATCGAGCTGGCCAGATCGGCCTCGGTGACGCCGAACCTCGCCATGTCCTCGTGCGGGATGTACCTGCGCCCCTTGTCGCGATCGACGCGCACGTCCTGCCAGAAGTTGGCCAGCTGCAAGCCGGTGCAGATCGAGTCGGACAGGGCGATGGTCTCGGGCGTTGCCGCCCCGACCGCGTGGAGCACCATCTCGCCGACCGGATCGGCGGAATGACGACAGTAGTATATGAGATCGGCGAACGTATCGTAGGAGGTCTTGCGCTGATCCATGCGATTGGCCTCGACGAGCCGGAAGAATGGCTCGCGAGGAAGCCCCAGCTCGCGGACCGAATGGGTCAATGCGACCAGGTAAGGATGCTCCGGTTGGCCCCCCCAGCAGCGCTCGAGATCGACGGCCCAGTCTGCCAGCTGCTCGAGGCGGTCTTCGACGCTTCCACCGCCCTCGTCGCCCAGATCGTCCGTGTGCCGACAGAAGGCATAGAGCCGGGCCAGGTGCGGGCGCAGCTCCCTGGGCACGAGGCTCCCCACGACATCGAAGTTCTCGTAGTGCGAACCGGCCAGCGCGCGGCAAGCCGCGTCCGCCGCCGCGGGGTCGACAGCGGGGTTGGAGGAACCTTTGACGAGGGTGGCTAGACTCATCAGAAACTCTCTGCTCCGGCTTCGCCGGCAGTGGCTTGAGAGGGGCCCTTCGCCCCTCTCAAACTCGCCCCCCGCTGCGGGCAAGCTGCTGCGTGGCCCCGCTCGGCAGGTGGCGTTTCATTCGAGAGTGTTG
>JAJYIO010000507.1 GCA_021790035.1 bacterium
GCGGGACGGACAGCAAATACGGATCGGTTTTTCGGCCATCAAGCTGTTCGAGGGCCTGGCGGTCGGTGGTGTGAGCCTGGCGGTCGTGATCGGGCTCCAGGCGGCGCTGGGCTGGATCTCGCTTGGGACCGGTGCACGGCTGTCGGCGATCGAGATGCTGTCGGCGGCTGCCGTGGCCATGGCGTACGCGGTCTCGGAGGAAATCCTGTTCCGGGGTTTCATCCTGGGGCTCCTGGCCCGGGACCTGGCTCCCGAGGCGGCCGTCGTCGCGAGTGCGGCGATCTTCGCGCTCGCCCACTTCCTGCACGCGATCGACCTGCGCACGGTCGCGCTCCCCTTCCTCGGGCTCGCCGCCGCCGGAGTCGTCCTGGCGTCGATGCGCCTGCGGTCTCGCTCGATCTGGCCGGGGGTGGGTCTGCATGCTTCCTGGGTCTGGTACATCACGGTCACGGGCCAGGGGCGCTTGCTGGCGGTGCATGCCCCGTCCTGGGCCCAGGCCGGCAGCCTGGCCGCCAATCCTTTGGCGCTGCTGGCCCTGGTGGCGATCTACGGGTGGTTCAAGAGACGGTATCCGGCAGGAAGTGAAGCGGGGATCTTCCCTCGCTAGCTCGGGCCGTGACTCGAGGGAACCCGCAGGTTCCCTCGAACTCTCTCCGGCTGAGGGCAAGCTGCTGCGTGAGCTTGGCTGTGAAGGCGGCGAAGATTCAACCCGGCCGGATGCTACCCGTCGCCTTCTCTCGCTAGCTCGGGCCGTGACTCGAGGGAACTGGCGACGAGCCTTGCAGCCGTATGATTGCCTGTAACGCCCGCGCGCTGCTATGATGCCACCGCCGCATGTCGAGCTACGAAGCGCTTTACCGCAAATACCGGCCCCAGACCTTCCGTGATCTCGCGGGCCAGGATCCTGTGGCCAGCACGCTTCGCAACGAGGTTCGCAGCGGCCGTCTCGGGCACGCGTACCTGTTCACGGGGCCGCGTGGCACCGGCAAGACGACGACCGCTCGACTGCTCGCCAAGGCGCTGAACTGCGTCAGGGGCCCCAGCCCGGACCCCTGCGACGCTCCGGTGGATCGGGGAACGCCGAGCGATCCGACCGGTCTGGCTGGCGAATGCCCCCAGTGCCAGGCCATCCGCATGGGAAATCACATCGACGTCGTCGAGATCGATGCGGCTTCCAATCGCGGAATCGAGGACATCCGCAGCCTGCAGGAGCGGGTCCGCCTGGCTCCGGTCCAGGGGCGCTACAAGGTCTTCATCATCGACGAGGTCCACATGCTCACGGACCCGGCGTGGAACGCGCTTCTGAAGACCCTCGAGGAGCCCCCGCCCAGTTGCGTCTTCATCCTGGCCACGACCGAGGTTCACAAGGTCCTGTCCACGGTGCTTTCACGCTGCCAGCGCTTCGATTTTCAGCGGATCAAGCACGCCAGTCTGCGAGAGCGCCTGGAGCAGGTCGCCAGGGCCGAGGGCCTGGTGGTAGAACCCGACGCGCTCGAGATCCTCGCCAGGCGTGCCGACGGTGGCCTGCGGGACGCGCTGTCCTTGCTGGATCAGGTCTCGGCCGGGATCCGGGACGATTCCGCCGCGATCGTCCCGGCGATCACCGCGGCCCTGGTCTCCGAGTCGCTGGGCCTCATTTCCGCCGACGCGGTTGCAGCCATCGGCGACTCTCTGGCGGCCCGGGATGCGGCGGCGGCCATCGCGGGGTGCAGCGATCTGCTGGCCGCAGGTCACGACCATCGCGCCATCTTGCGGGAGCTTCTGGGCTGGGTGCGCGATGTCCTGCTCTTGCAACTGGCGCCGGACCGCGCCGAGGCTCTCGACATTTCGGCCGGCCAGCGCGAGCGCATCAAGGGCCACGTGGCGACTTTTTCTCACCCGGAGCTCCTCCTGGCGCTGGAGATCCTTCGCGAGACCGACCAGATGCTCAAGGGCTCGGTTCAGCCCACGATCTGGCTCGAGATGGGAATTCTGAGGCTCTGCGATCTTGCCGAGCTTCCGAGTCTGCTGGACCTCGCAGGCCGGGTCGCCGCCCTCGAGGCGCGCATCCAGGGGCCAGCCGGGGCCAGCATGCCAAGGACGATCGCGGCTCCGCCGGTAGTCGCCCCGGCACCGAGCCGATCGCCCGTTGAAACGCCCTTCTTGCCGGTGCAGCCCCCCCGGGCGCCCGCCTCACCGCCACTGACTCCCGACCCCAGGGATGTCGCGCCAGGCCCGGCCGCCGCCTCCGGGCCATCGGGATCAGACGCGCTCGAGGCCTTCCGGGAGGCCACGCGATCGTTGCCAACCTCCAAGCTCACGAACCTGGATCAGTTTCTTCTTGGCGCGGTCCAGAGGAACGATGGCACCCTCGTGGTGTACCTGCGAAACGACAAGCTCTTCAAGGAGGGAAGCGACGGCTACAGGGCGCTCTTGCCGCTCGTGCACCGGCGATTCGGCGAGGGCACGCGGCTCGAGATCAGCACGGCGCCCCCCGGCGATCGGCCCGGCGGCGTCCAGGTCCCGTCACCGGCACCGGCACCTCGGGTTTCGACGACCGCGCCACCCGAGCCTTCTGGTGCCGAACCCGCGCCGGCTGCCCCCGTGGTCGACACCGCGATCTCGGATCCAGTGCCCGCGTCCGACGAGCCGA
>JAJYIO010000508.1 GCA_021790035.1 bacterium
CGGAGGCGGAAGAGTTCCTCCCTGGCCGCCGCGAGCTCGGTACGGAGCTCCTCGGGGTTCTTGGCCACGAGGGCGGCGAAGTCGTCGTTGCTCTTAGGCATTGGCGGCCTCCTGGGCAGTTAGTTCGGCGCCGCTGCGGCTCTCGCCATCGGCCATCTGGGATTCCGGGGCAGCGAGTCCGGCGCCGGTGAAGCCCTCGCGGACGACGAACCGGGTCCGGATGGGAAGCTTGTTGCCCGCGAGGCGCATGGCCTCCTGGGCGGTAGCCTGGTCCACGCCGTTGATCTCGAAGAGGATGCGGCCGGGCTTGACCACCGCCACCCAGAACTCGGGCGCGCCCTTGCCGGATCCCATGCGGGTCTCGGCGGGACGGGCGGTGACCGGCTTGTCCGGGAAGACCCGGATCCAGACCTGACCGCCGCGGCGGATGCTGCGGGTCATGGCGCGACGGGCGGCCTCGATCTGCCGTGCGGTGATCCAGGCGGGCTCGAGAGCCTGCAGACCGAAGTCTCCAAACTGAACGTCGATGCCGCGGGTCTCGCACCCGTTCATGCGGCCGCGCTGCTGCTTGCGATACTTGGTGCGCTTAGGCATGAGCATGGCGGGCCGCTCCCTTCTCCTTGCGCTCGGCGGGAAGGATTTCCCCCCGATAGACCCAGACCTTGACGCCGATGACGCCGTAAACGGTCTTGGCCTCGTGCACTCCGTAGTCGATATCCGCCCGCAGGGTGTGCAGGGGAATGCGGCCTTCGCGGTTCCACTCGCGCCGGGCGATCTCGGCGCCGCCCAGACGGCCGGCGACCATGATCTTGATGCCTTGCGCGCCGGACTTCATCGCCCGCTGCATTGCCTGCTTCATGGCGCGGCGAAACGCGATGCGCTTCTCGAGCTGGATGGCGACGTTCTCGGCCACGAGCTTGGCGTCCATGTCGATCCGGGTGACTTCCTGGATGTTGATCTGGACCTTCTTGCCCGTGAGATGCGCCAGGTCCTTGCGGAGCTGGTCGATGCCCTGGCCGCCGCGGCCGACCACCACGCCGGGCTTGGCCGTGTAGATGGTGACCTCGACCTGCTGCGCCTTGCGCTCGATCTGGATATCGCTGATGCCGGCGGAGTAGAGACGCTTGCGGATGAACCGGCGGAGCTTCTCATCCTCTGCGAGGTTGACCTTGTATTCCTTCTGGCCGGCGAACCAGCGGGACTTCCAGTTATTGATGATCCCGATTCGCAGGCCGTAGGGATGAATCTTCTGTCCCATGTCCTTGTCCTACTTCCCGACGACCACGGTGATGTGGCTGAGGCGCTTCTTGATGGGGAACGCACGGCCTTGGGCGTGCGGCTGGAACCGCTTGAGCATCGGCCCGCCGTCTGCAAAGGCGGCCTTGACCTTGAGCTCGCGACGGTTCATGCCCTTGTTGTGCTCGGCGTTCGCGACAGCGCTCTCGAGAACCTTGAGCACCGTGTGGCCGGCCCGCTGGGGCAGGAAGTTGAGGATGACGCGGGCCTCCTCGACTGGCTTGTTGCGGATGAGGTCGATCACGCGACGGGCCTTGCGGGGCGACATGCGCACCCACTTGGCGATCGCCTTGACGTCGCTCGAAGGGCCGCCCATGGCACGCCGGGGCGCGGCAGGAGCCTCGGCCTCGGTCGGCTCGGCCGTGGCCGACGCAGGAGCCTCCTCGGCCGGCTTGGCCGCGGCCTTGCGCGCACGCTTGGACGTGCTGGCCTCGACCGCAGCCTCGGTCTGGGTGTCCTTGTTTTCTTCGGTCGTCATGGCTTACCTCGACTTCTCGGAGCCGCTATGGCCCCGGAACAGCCGCGTGGGGGCGAACTCTCCGAGCTTGTGGCCGATCATGTTCTCGGTGATGTAGATGGGCACGTGCTTGCGGCCGTTATAGACGGCAATGGTGTGCCCGATCATCTGCGGCATGATCGTGCTGGCGCGGGACCAGGTCTTGATGACCCGCTTCTCGCGGCCACCGTTCATGGTCTCCACGCGGGTGAGGAGACGCTCCTCGATGAAAGGACCTTTCTTCAGGCTACGCGACATGGATTACTTCCCCCTCCTCTTGACGATGAACTTGTCGCTCGGCCTGGAGCCGCGACGGGTCTTGTAACCCATGGCGGGCTTGCCCCACGGGGTCTGGGGCTTGCCTCCGATGGGGCTCTTGCCCTCTCCGCCGCCGTGCGGATGATCGACGGCGTTCATGACGACACCGCGGTTGTGCGGGCGTCGGCCCAGCCAGCGGGTACGGCCGGCCTTGCCGACGGAGATGTTCTTGGCGTCGAGGTTGCCGACCTGGCCGACCGTGGCCCGGCAATCCTCGTGAATCATCCGCATCTCGCCCGAGGGCACCTTGACGGTGACGTAGTGCCCTTCCTTGGCCATGATCTGGCAACCGGAGCCGGCCGCCCGTGCGATCTGGCCGCCGCGCCCCCGGTGCAGCTCGATGTTGTGCACCAGTGTGCCGAGGGGGATGTTCTTGAGCGGCATCGCGTTGCCCACGCGGGGATCGACGCTGTTGCCCGAGATGACGGTCTGGCCGACTTCGAGGCCGAGCGGCGCGACGATGTAGCGCTTCTCGCCATCGACGTAGTGCAAGAGCGCGATGCGGGCGTTGAGATCGGAA
>JAJYIO010000509.1 GCA_021790035.1 bacterium
GGCTCGGATATTCGTTTCACGAGCGCCAGGCCGAGGCCATCCGGGCGCTTTCGGCCCGAGATCTGCAGGAGGTCGCGATCCGCTATCTAGGGCCCGACCGCCTCGTCACGAGCGTCGTCGGGCCCGTCGAGAGCCTGGCGGGCCTCGGAAAGTAACCGCCCGACGAGCGCGAGGATTTCCTTGCGCCGGAATGGCTTGAGCAAGACGACGCTCACTCCCGCGCCCAGGCAGCGCTCGCGGTCGACCTGGGACGTGGAGCCGGTCTGGCAGATGATCGGCCCGGAAAAGCCACCCGCCCGCAGCCGAGAGGCAACCTCGAACCCGTCGATCGGAGGGCCGAGATTGAAGTCGAGGACCACGAGATCGAACGGTTCGTTGCGAGCGACCTCGAGGGCCGCCGGACCGGTCAAGGCCGTCGCGACCCGGTGACCTTCGGTCTCGAGCATGAGGCGAAGGAGGTCGGCGTTGGCGAAGTCGTCCTCGACCACCAGGATGTTGGGCATCGTTCGTCTTATGCCCGCCTGCAAGTGGAGTTCCCCGGGGGAATCCAGGGAGCGACCCTGGAGCTATGATGGGGCTTCCCGGCAGAGGTTCTGGCCGGGTTCGCTCGAGAGGGGGAGGCCTTGCCATGACGACCGCCTTTCATCCGGTTCCCGTCGCGCTCAGGGGCAAGGTTGCCCACGAGTACCACAACCTCGTCGACGGCAAGTGGGTCGCCAGCGCATCGGGCCGAACTTTCGAGGACCGCAACCCCGCCAGCGCGAGCGACGTCATCGCCACCTTCCCGGATTCCGATGCGAGGGACGTCGCGGCCGCCGTCCTCGCGGCCCGGAAGGCATTCCCGGCCTGGATGGCCACCCCGGCGCCGCAGCGGGGGGCGATCATCGCCCGGGCGGTCGCGGCGATGCGGGAGCGTCTCGAGGACCTCGCCCAGGCGATGACGTGGGAGGAAGGCAAGGTCCTGGCCGAGGCTCGCGTCGAGGTCAACCGGGGCCTCAACGCGATGGACTTCCTGGCTGGCGAGGGTCGTCGCCTGACCGGACAGACGGTGCCGTCCGAGGTTCCGGGAATGTTCGCGTTCACCCGGCGCCGGCCCCTCGGCGTCGTCGGGATGATCACCCCGTGGAACTTCCCGTTCGCCGTGCCGGCGTGGAAGCTCGGCCCGGCGCTGGTCGCTGGCAATACCGTGGTGATCAAGCCGGCCGAGCAGGCGCCGCTGTCGACCCAGTTGATCGTGGAGGCCCTGCATGACGCGGGTCTCCCGCCGGGGGTTCTCAACCTCGTGCATGGCGGGCCCGAGGCGGGCAAGGCCATCGTCGCCGACACCCGGATCCGGGCCATCTCCTTCACCGGTTCGACCGAGGTCGGCAAGCTCATCAACCGCGCTGCGGCCGAGCACATGGTCAAGGTCCAGCTCGAGATGGGGGGCAAGAACGCCTGCATCGTCCTGGCCGACGCCGATCTGGAGAAGGCTGCCCGGGATGTCGTGTCCGGAGCCTTTGGCAGCACGGGGCAGCGGTGCACGGCGACCAGCCGCGTGATCGTGGAGCGCCGGATCAAGGATGCCTTCGTCTCCCGCGTCGTCGAGCTCGTGCGGCAAACCGTCAAGACGGGCAATGGCTTCGAGCAAGGGGTGGTCATGGGGCCGCTGATCGACGACCGGGCGATCGTCAAGACCGAGGGCTACGTCGCCACCGCCCGCAACGAGGGCAACACCGTGGTCCTGGGGGGCAAGCGGGCGAGCGGTGCGGGGCTGGACCAGGGTTTCTTCTTCGAGCCCACGATCATCGACGGCGTCCGACCCGAGGATACCCTCAACAAGGAGGAGGTCTTCGGGCCCGTGCTGGCCTTCCTCGCGGCAGACGGCCTGGCGGATGCCATCGAGATCGCCAACTCGGTCGACTATGGCCTTTCGGGCGCGATCTACACGCGGGACGTGGCAGCTGCGTTCGAGTACGCCCAGCAGCTCGAGGCCGGGCTGCTTCACGTCAACTGCCCGACGATCTACAGCGAGGTGCAGCTGCCCTTCGGCGGCATCAAGGACTCGGGGTTCGGGGGGCGCGAGATGGGGGCGACGGCCATCGACTTCTACACCGAGTGGCAGGCCACGTACCTCAGTTACGGGAAGTAGACCCCGAAGGGATCCGATGACCATCCACGGCGGCGGCGAGGGCATCGGCGTCCGCCGCCAACGAGCGCTGCTGGCGGGAATCGAGGTCTTTCAGCGTCACCTCGCCGCGGGCGAGTTCGTCCGTGCCGAGGAGCGCGAGGAAGTGCGCGCCGAGCCTGACCGCGGCCTTGAGATGCTTGTCGGGCTTGCCGGCCTGGGGCAGGAGCGCGACGGCCAGACCCCGCCTGCGTAGCTGCAAGGCGAGCCGGAAGGCTGGTTTCGTCGCCTCGGGCGCCAGCGCTCCGATCGCGATGGGCGGGCCAGCCTCCGTCGCGATCGCGTCGTCGAGCGCCGCCAGGATGAGATTGGCCACGCGCTCCTGGCCGAGAGCCCAGCCGAAGGCGGGGGTGGGCGGCCCGCCGAGATCCGAGACCAGCCGGTCGTAGCGCCCCCCCGCGCAGACCGTGCTCTGGCCGAATTTCGACGCGCCCCTCGGCACGATCTCGAAGACGGTGCGGGT
>JAJYIO010000510.1 GCA_021790035.1 bacterium
GCAGGGACTTGCAGGGGGCCTTGCCCCCCGCAAACTACCCCCCGCTGCGGGCAAGCTGCTGCGTAGCCCCACTCAGCAGGTGGCGTTTCATTCGACGCTGTCGGCGCAGACGGTCGGTAACTCGCAAGCAAGCCCCCGAACCCCTTGGGGCATAAGAAACCTATGGCCAGAGTTGACGGTTCCTCCTCCGCGCGTGCCCTGACGTCGACGGCGGGAACGCGGCCCGAGGTGCAGATGCTCGGTCGCCTTCCCGCGGACTCTCTCCGGCTCTCGCGCACTCAGCGCGATGGAGCTGCTCCCGGAGGCGGCTTGTTCTCGTCGATCTGGAACCGGGTCAAGCTCGTCTGGGTCTCGTTCGAGGTGAAGATGGGCTGGTTGCCCGAGACCTCCGTCAACGGCACACTTCCGGATCCCATTCCCCAGGACGGCTTCCGTACCGTGCTGGCCATCGCGCCCAAGCCGGGCAACACGGACCTGGCCCAGGCAGCCCTGGCCCAGTACGACGAGTCCAGCAACCAGAAGGCCGAGAAGTCGGTCCTCTCCGGTCTTTCCGCCTCGGAGCGCGCCGCGTTCTCGACGGTGCAGGCTTGCATCGCCAAGGATCCCCAGGCCCTGGCCGCGCTCCAGGAGATCGTCACCCGCGATCACCTCGATGGGGGGACCGCCTCGGACGGCACGAGCCTCCTGCACAATCTCCAGCTCCTGGCGACCGAGCCACTGGCTCCGGGCGTCGATCGGGCGGGGTTGCTCGGGGCGTTCATCCGGCAGGTGGACAACCCGATGGATACCTATCAAGGCGAGCGCAACACCTGCGTGCCGGCAGTGGCCTCGATGCTGATGGCGCAGCGTTATCCGGCCGAGGAGGCACGCCTGCTGGTCGGCCTCGCGAGCCCCCAGGGCAACGTGCAGCTGGCTAACGGCGCCACCCTGACTCGTTCTCCCGACTGGCAGGCCTCGGACGGGGGCCGCAGCCAGTCCGAGGAGCTCCTCGAGCCGGCGTTCATCAGCTACGCCGTCAGCGACGAGGGCCTGACCTACGACAACAAGACCGATCAGCTCTCGGACGGCGGTTCGGGGCTCTCCGCAGTCGAAGCCAATACCTTGTACCAGGGCCTGACCGACGCCAGCTACAAGGAAGTCGACTTTTACGGCGCCCGGGATCCCAAGGCCATCAACCAGACCATCGCGCAGATCGCCAAGGACGCCAGTGCCGACGATCCGGTCCCGGTGGGCGTCAACTGGGTCGGCAACGTCGGGCACAAGCTCCTGGTCGAGGACATCAGCAACGACGTCGTCACCTACCTCAATCCGTATGGCATGCGCGAGCAGATGAGCCTGGCCGATTTCTCCTCCCGGCTCGAAAACGCCAATCTGCCGACCGACACCAACGCCTGACGGCCTGACCTACCGCGGGCTCCCGGAGCTGGTCCTCACCTGAGGTCGGGCACCGGGGATGGGCGCGAGGCCGGGTGCCTCGTGGCTCTCGGATCGACCGAACTGGCGAGCACGACCGGGACTGGCCGGTTGCGGAGCACCACTCCGTCGATGGCCACGAGTTCGCCGGGGTGGAAGAACGCGGGCCGCCCGCAGTCCTGGGGACGACCCTGGAAGACGATGGTCAGGGGGCAATGCCGGCATACCGCCGCGTTGCGTCCGCGAGAGGTCAAAGGAGGGCGATCCGGGACCAGCTCGGCATCGAGGGTGTACGTGTAGAAGTGCTTGGCGACGGAAGTCAGTCTGACCTGCCAGTCGACCGTCGTGTCCAGGGGAGTGGATGCAGCCATGACCGCCGGATAGCTCGGATCCCCGGTGCCTGCGGCCAGCGCGGGCATGGCGCCCCATCCGAGGGCCAGCCAGGCACCCGGCAACAACTTCCAGAACTTCTTGTATTGGCTTTTCAAGGGCTTAAGATTGCTTTACACTCAGGGAGCTGACGAGCGGACTCCGTCACGAACGCGAGCAGCTCCTCACCATCGAGAAGGACGGACGGCAGGAAACCGCTCTGCCGAAGGCTAGCATAGGGGGATCCGAGGCCCATGATCAACACGATTCCAGCCATCTTCCGCCAGACCGTCGCGGCTTTTTCGGCCAAGGACGCATTGTCGTGGAAGGAGGCCGGGCAGTACCGCTCGATGTCTTACTCCGAGTTCCTCGACCGGGTGACGCACCTGGCGTCGGCGCTGGTGAAGATGGGCGTGGGGCCGGGCGATCGCGTGGCGATTCTCTCCGAGAACCGTCCCGAGTGGCTCGTGGTGGACCAGGCGGTCCTGTCCCTCGGAGCCGTGGTGGTGCCTATCTACCCGACGCTGACCGCAGAGGAGGTCGCGGTGCTCCTGGCTGACGCCGGGGTCAAGGCCATCTTCTGCTCGACGACCGAGCAGGTGGCCAAGGTGGCGAACCTCGGGAACCGCGTGCGCACCCTCGAGAACGTCATCCAGTTCCAAGGGGACGCCGGCCACACCAAGGATCGGCGCGTCCAGTCGTTCGTCGAGGTCCTGGAGCGGGGCGCGGATGCCGCCGAGGAGACCGAGCGGGCGCGGGCCGAGCTTGCCGGCCAGATCACGCCCGACTGGCTGGCATCGATCGTCTACACGTCCGGAACGACCGGCGAGCCCAAGGGCGCGATG
>JAJYIO010000511.1 GCA_021790035.1 bacterium
AACCTGGTGGAGAACGCCATCAAGTACTCGCGCGAGGGGCAGGTCGACATCATGATCCTGGGCAGCCGGACGGCTGACGGCGACGTCGTGATCAGCGTGCGCGACTCGGGCGTGGGGATCCCCCGATCGCAGCTCAAGCGCATATTCACCCGTTTCTACCGTCTGGGAAACGAGCTCACCCGGACCCGCAAGGGAACCGGCCTCGGTCTCTACCTCGTGCGGGTCATGGTTCGCGAGATGCGCGGTAAGATCGAGGCGATGAGTCCTGGCGAAAACCTCGGCAGCACCTTCGTGCTGACCCTTCGCGAGCCCCGCCATCGGCCGGTGTCGCGCCAGCGGGACGCAGCCCGCAAGGCCCCGGCCGCGGGCCCGAGGCCCTGACCCGATGGCCCGGATCCTGGTCGTCGAGGACGAGACCCACATCGCGAACGGCCTCAAGTTCAACCTCGAGCTCGACGGGCACGACGTGGCGGTGGTCGGCGACGGTCAGGTGGCCTACGACCTGGTCGCGACGCAGCAGCGCGTCTTCGACCTGCTGGTGCTCGACGTGATGCTCCCGACCCTGTCGGGGTTCGACGTCTGCCGGGCCATCCGCAAGAAGGGCATCTTCGTGCCCGTCTTGATGCTGACGGCCAAGAACTTCGACAAGGACAAGGTCCACGGCCTCCAGGTGGGGGCTGACGACTACGTCACCAAGCCGTTCAACCTCGAGGAGCTGCTGGCACGGATCTCCGGCCTGCTGCGACGGCGCGACTGGGATCGGGTGCGCAGCGTCGGCCCGATCCGGCTCGAGTTCGCCCAGGTGGCGCTCGACTTCGAGCGCGCCGAGGCCACCATCGCGGGGGTTCCCGCCAAGCTCACGTCCCTCGAGTTCGCCGTCATGCGCTGTTTTGCCGAGCGCGAGGGCAAGGTGGTGTCTCGTCAGGAGCTCATGGAGTACGCCTGGGGGCTCGAGGGGCCGGTCAACACGCGCACCGTAGACAACTTCATCATGCGCTTGCGTCGAATCCTGGAGCCCGATCCCGCCCGGCCGCGCCACATCCTGTCGGTCCGCGGCCTGGGCTACCGCTTCGTGCGCGAGTAGAGCGATCTCAGGAGGCGGCCAGCGCCGCTCGCACGTGGGCCGTGACGGCCGGCCAGTCGCCTGCGATCAGAAGGTTTTCCGGCACCAGGCCCGAGCCGAGCGTGCAAAGCGAGGCTCCAGCAGCAAGGTACTCGCGGTGGTTGGCGAGCGTGACGCCGCCCGAGACCAGGAACCGCGTGTCGGGCATCGGCGCCAGGACGTCACGCAGGTAGCTCGGACCGCCCACGGCGCGGATCGGAAAGACCTTGACCACATCCGCTCCCATGGCCAGGGCCGAGAGGATCTCGGTCGGGGTCAGCCCGCCCAGGATGGCGGTCGCCCCGGCCTCGTGCGCCCGTTCGACCATGCCGGCAGGCTGGCCCGGCGAGACGAGGAAGGCGGCGCCCGCGCTCGACGCGGCTCGGGCCCGCTCGGCGTCGATCACGGTTCCCGCGCCGACGATGCCGCGCCCTTCCGCAACGAGCGCGGCGATCACGTGAGCGGCGTCCGGCGTGACGAAGCTGACCTCGATCGCTTCCAGGCCCGCATCGAGCAAAGCCCTCCCGAGCGCCAGGGCCGTCTCGGCGCTGCGGGTCCGCACCAGGCCGACGCGCCGGGCTTCCAGCAGGCGGGCGAGGGACCCCGCAGGCGAGCTGGCGAGTTGCACCGATTCGAGCATCTGCACATGATAGCCGTCTCTCGCCTTCGTGCTCAAGCCGCGGGCCTGCGGCTCGAGCGGCTGCCTGCCGGAGGGACGGACCGCGTGGTAGAGTTCAGCGATGGCTGGCACGGACATCAAGGCGGCGCCGTCGACTGCGGCGCTGCACGAGCGCCTGGAGATCATCCTGCTCCGCCCGCAGACACCCGAGAACGTCGGGTCGATCGCCCGGGCCATGGCAAACCTCGGCCTCAGGCAGCTTCGGATCGTGGGATCCCCTGGCATCGCACGAGATCCCGCCGCCAGACGGCTGGCCGTCCACTGCGAGGACATCCTCGAGTCTGCCAGCGAGGCGCTCGATCTCGAATCGGCGCTGGAGGGTTCCACGCTGACGATCGGGACCACGGCGCATCGGTCCTACGAGACGTGGGACCTGCTCGAGCCCCGGAGCGTGGTGGCCCTGGCCAGAGAGGCTCCAGGTCCGGTCGCCCTGGTCTTCGGCAGCGAGCGGTACGGGATGTCCAAGGCGGACCTGCGCCGGTGCGATCAGGTCCTCCACCTGCCGACGGCCCGCCCGGGCGAGTCGTTGAATCTCGCACAGGCGGTGCTGGTGGTGGCCTGGGAGTTCTGGCGCGATCCCGATCCCGCGGGTCGCTCCGCGGAAGCCATGGACCGGCTCGAGCTGGCGCCCCCCGGACCCGACGTGCTAGGGGACCTGGGCCCGGAATGGGTCGGTCTCCTCGCGGCGAGCGGCTTCCTCAAGCCGCACAACCGCGAGAAGAAGCTCGCGACCCTCCGGCGCGTGCTTTCCCGGGCACGGCTCACGGAGACCGAACGCGCCGCCCTGCGCGGGATGGGCTCGAAGCTCTCTCTGCTCTGCGGCC
>JAJYIO010000512.1 GCA_021790035.1 bacterium
CGGCCTGCGAGCGGCCCAGGCGGCGCTCGCGGCGGCGCAGGCCACCTCCAGCCGTTCGGCCACGGACTACCAGCGCGTCCTGCGCCTGTACCAGGGCGGCGGCGCGAGCAAGCAGCAGCTCGACGCGGTCTCGACCGGCAACGTAGCGGCCACGTCGCAAGTGACCGCGGCGATGGCTCAGGTTCGCAACGCCGAGGCCGCTCTCCGGATGGCGCACGCCGGGACCGAGGCCGTGGCGATCAAGGCCCAGGGCGTCAACGTGGACCGCGCCCGCATCGCGCAGGCGATGGCCGCCGTCGACATGGCCGAGCTCCAGGTCGAACACGCGACCATCACCTCTCCGGTCGACGGCATCGTGGCCCGTCGCATGGCCAACGTCGGCGAGCACGTCATGCCGGGCCAGGGCCTCTTCGCCATCACCCAGAGCGGTGCCGCCTGGATCGAGGCCCTGATCCAGGAGACCGACATCGCCCGCGTGCGGACCGGGGCTCCGGTCAATATCTCGGTCGACGCGTATCCGGGCCAGGTGTTCAAGGGCCATGTCGCGCTCGTCAATACCGTGACGGGAGCCCAGTTCTCGCTCTTGCCACAGGACAACGCGCAGGGCAACTACACCAAGGTGGTCCAGCGCATCCCGGTCCGCATCGACTTCGACCAGCCGTCCAGCCGGCTCAAGCCCGGCATGTCGGTCGAGGTGGATATCAAGGCCAATGGCAAGTAAGGTCGCAACCGTGCCTGCCGGGACCCTCGGCTCGCACGGCAAGCCCGCCGACAAGCCTCACGACGCGTTCTACATCTGGCGCGTGGCGGGGATCATCATCCTGGGGATGTTCATCGTCATCCTCGACTCGAGCATCGTCAACGTCGCGCTGCCGCACATGATGGCGGCCTTCGGCTCGAGCCTGGAGGACATCGAATGGGTCTCGACGGGCTACATGCTGTCTTCGGCGGTCATGATGCCCACGACGGGCTTCCTGGGCGATCGGATCGGCCGCAAGAAGGTCTACCTCTTCTGCATCGCCGCCTTCACGATCGTCTCGATGATGTGCGGCATGTCGTGGAGCACCGGATCGCTGATCGCATTCCGGGTGTTGCAGGGCGTGGCAGGTGGGGCCATCCAGCCGATCGGGCAGGCGATCATGTTCGACGTCTTCCCCGACGAGAAGCGCGGTCTGGCCATGGGCCTGGTGGGCATCGGCATGATGTTCGCCCCGGTCCTCGGTCCCACACTCGGCGGATACCTCGTGGATTCCATGAGCTGGCGCTGGATCTTCTACGTCAACTTGCCGGTCGGCCTCATGGCCACGGTGCTGGGAATGGCGTGGCTCAAGGAGAGCCGCACCAAGGACGTCAAGTTCGACTCGATCGGGTTCTCGCTGATGGCCGCCACGTTGACGACCTGTCTGGTGGCCGTCAGCCAGGGCAACCGCTATGGCTGGCACTCCCCCTACATCGTCTCCCTGTTCGCGATCGCGGCCGTCACGCTCGGCGCCTTCCTGATCGTCGTGTTCTGGCGCGCTGAGCCCATCGTCAACCTTCGCCTCTACAAGTACTCGGTCTACACCGCCGGAACGATCACGGGCATGGTGGTCTCGGTCGGGCTGTTCGGGGGCGTGTTCCTCCTTCCGGTCTTCCTGCAGAACGTAATGGGGTTCGACGCCATCACGACGGGCCTCATCATGGCCCCCGCGGGTCTGCTATCCGGCCTCACGATGCCCATCAGCGGCGCGCTCATCAATATCATTCCGCCGCGCGTGCAGTTGACGATCGGGATGAGCCTCATGGCCCTGTCCATGTTCTTGCAGGCGCGAATGACCGAGGTCACTCCGATCTGGGACATCATCTGGTGGTCGTCGCTGCGCAGCGTCGGTATGGGAATGGCCTTCCCCGCGATGAATCTCAACGCCCTGGCGGCGATCCCCCGACGCGACATCGGGCAGGCCACTGGCCTCTTCAACGTCACGCGCCAGGTGGCCGGCTCGTTCGCCATCGCGGGCCTCACCGCCCTGCTCACCCAGCGCATCGCCTTCCACATGGCCCAGCTCGGCGCCCAGGCGCACCGGCAGATCGTCTCCGGCCTGATCTCAAGCGTCTTGCCCTTGCTCTTGAAGCACGGATCGAGCCTGTCGGTGGCGCAGCAACAGGCGGGGGCCGTGTTTGGCCTGTTCGCCAGTCGCGAGGCCGTGGTGCTCGCATACCAGGATTGTTTCTACGCCGCCGGGGTGATCTGTCTCCTCGGCATCCTTCCATCCCTCTTCATCGAACGCCGCCTGATGACCCGCCCCGAGCACGGGGCCAAGGAGCCGGCCATGATGATGGCCGAGTAGCGTTCCGAGCGCATTCTTTCACAGCAAGGAATATCTCGATGTCGAAGCCCAAGTTCATCCCCATCCTCTGCCTGGCTGCCTCGATCGCGGCCTGCGATTCCCAGAGTCAGCTCACGGCCTCTCGCAGCGGCCCGGCACCGGTGCCGGTCGCAGTGACCCAGTCGACGGTCAGCCTCAACGGAAGCACGCCGACGATCTCCTACGCGTTCACGGTCGCAACCCTGCCGGCCTCGGTAGCCGCCATCACCTCCGGGCCCAACGCGGCCC
>JAJYIO010000024.1 GCA_021790035.1 bacterium
CCGATCTGACGACCATCGGCCGGAGCCAGACGCGAGCTCTGGCTCGCGATGGCGACCCGGGTGGCCGAAAGCTGCGAGCGGAACTCCTCGGGTGCCAGGTCGGCGTGAAAACCGGCAAAGCTCTCGAGCTTGTCGATCGTGCCACCGGTATGCCCGAGGCCCCGGCCCGAAAGCTTGGCCACCGTGGCTCCGCATGCTGCGACCATCGGGGCCAGGACCAGCGAGACCTTGTCGCCCACCCCGCCCGTGCTGTGCTTGTCGACCCGGGGGCCCGGGACGCCGGAGAGATCGAGCATCTCGCCCGATCGGGCCATCCGATCCGTCAACCAGGTGGTCTCGTCCTCGGTCATGCCGCGGCAAACGACGGCCATGAGCCATGCCGAGAGCTGATAGTCCGGGATGACGGCCAGGTTGTCTACGAGCCAGGCGATCTCGTCCTCGGTGTGCTGACGGCCGTCGCGCTTGGCGACGATGAGATCGACGATCCCAGCCATTATCGGTTCCTCGCTAAAATTCCCTCGCTCTCGCTCGGGCACTGACCAGAAGGGCCTTGGTATCCCCCCGGGCGCCCCCATGGTGAGGGGCCAAGCTGCTTCAAAACGCTACGAGCGCGTTTCCCAAAGGAGATGAACTCCGGCGGCACATGGGTCATTCACTCCACAGGGTCTCCTTGACTGTCATCCATTCCGGCGTGCTTCGTCAACCGCCGCGGTGCCGGCCCACGTGCGCGCCGGGTTCGCTGCGCGGATTTCCTTGCCTGGCCGACGTCTTGCAATCGATGTGAACTTGTTTAGCTTCCCAGAGAGCCCGCATCCGGCGCCTCGGGAGATTGCGTCGGCAAGGAATCCTGACGACGCAGGGGACGGATGCTGGGCTTCTCGCCCTGCTTGAGCAGCGCGACGAAGCGCTCCTGGTTTTGCACCACCTCCTGGTGGGTGGCGATCTCGGCTCGCAAGGCCTCGGTCTGCCGCTGGAGCGACACGACGAGGCTGCGGAGGTCGTCGACCTCGCGGGCGGTCGAAAGGGTCTGGTTGGCCAGGGTGCCGGCAAGGGCCGACTGCGCCTGCTCGAGGGCCGTCTCGGCCTGCACCAGGCGGCTCGAGAGCGCCTGGTTCGTTCGCATCATCTCCTGCCACTGGGCCTCCTGGATACCGAGTTGTTCCTGGAAGGCAGCCATGTCGCCGGCAAGCTGGCGGTTGGATGTCAGGGCCGACTCGAGGGCGGCCTCGAGTTCGAGGACGCGTTCGTCCTTGCCGCCCTCCAGGTCCTTGAGCCGGTCCTCCGCCTGCCAGGCCCGGCGCTTGAACTCGCCCATCTCCTGACGCATCGCCTTGCGCTCCAGCGAGAGGTCATCGATGCGCGACAGCGCGTACTGGAGCTGGTTCTGCAACACCACATCCTTGCGCTGTGCGAGCTGGCTGGAGTGATCGATGTAATCACGCTGCCGGCCGATCTCCAGCCTCGCCTCCTGGTACCGGCTGGCGGCCTCCTTGAGGACGTGGTGCACCTGACCGATCATGGCCGAGCCGAGACGCTGGCGCTCCTCCCGGAGCTTGCGGGCGTAGCCCTGCCAGTAGTGGAGTTGCTGGTTGCGCTCCTCGACCGTCTGGTTGAGCCGCTTTACGTAGGCGACCAGACGCTCGATTTGCTTCTCGTAGCGCGTTGACATCTTGGCTCGACGGCCATGCGTGAGGGTCGGGCCGCATCCCAGGATTCGGAGCCTGGAAGTGAATTGGCGGGTCCAGCCGGTTGCAAGGCCTGGATCATGTACCCGGGAAGCACCGTGATGGCCACAGGGCCGGCACGATTCCCGTCCGTGCCGACCAATTCTAGCAGCACGTCTCGACCCCGGCCGTGATGGGTTACCATCCCCCGGGTGCTGTGTATAATGCACTCGCCTGCATTACGTCGCGTTTACTATGAGCTCATGCCGGCCTTCCGCCAGGGGTCAGCGTGTCACCGGAGGGTGGGACTCCGGCTTCGAACGCGTTGTATTTGAAGAGGAGAGAATGCCAGAGCAGGGCAGGCCAGAAGGCAAGGACGGGCGATGAGCAAGCTCGTTCTTTCGGGAGATCTCGGTCATTTCCGGGTCGAGATGCTGGTCCGCATCCTGGAATCGATCCGCATCAACGCAGAGGTCAGCTTCGAAGGCCCTGACAAGGGTCAGATTTATTTCGTCCAGGGCAAGATCGTCGGAGCTAACACCGCCACGGATCAGGGGGTCAATGCCCTGTCGGGTATCGCGGGGCTCAAGACCGGAACCTTCTCGGTCCGCCTGTCCGAGGATCCCAACCGTCACCCCGACCTTCTCCAGTTTCCCGACAACCAGGCCATATTCCGGCATTTGCACGCCCAGGCGGGCCTGAGTCGCCCGGCCCCCGTGCCGGTGCCCCAGCTCAACAAGGCGGCGACGCCGGCTCCGGCCGGAGCTCCCGATCGCGCGAGCAGCACCCGCATACCCGCCGTCCCTGCGGCCGGTGTCCCGCGCGCTCCGGGGCCCCGGGCGCCCGGAAGCGGGGCCGGTCCCTCCTCACGGGTACCCGAGCTGACCGACAAGGGGCGGATCGCCCTCCGCAGCATCCAGACCAACTACGCCTTGCGCGGGGTCCAGGTCGAGGCCGACACCTGGCGGATCCTCGGCAAGGTGGATGGTACCTCGACGCTCTACCAGATCGGCGAGTCGGTCAACATCCTGGGCGATCGCCTGATGAGTGTCATCGAGGAACTCCAGCAGCAAGGCTATCTTCGCTTCTCGACCTTCGATCCCTCGACCGAGCATCTCAAGCAGACCAAGTTCCGCATCGGCGAGTACATGATCGCCAAGGGCATCATCACCGAAGTGCAGCTGGAGGCGGCCCTGCGCAGACAGGCCGAACTCGCCCGCAAGGGGCGCTACATGTGGCTCGGCGAGATCCTGGTCGAGATGAACTACGCCCGGCCCTCGCAGGTACAAGAGGCCATGGCGATGCAGAAGCGGATGCAAGGGTAGCTCGACCCTCCAACCTTGTTGCAACTTTAACCACGGCTTGGGCCAGGGGGCGGCGCTGCGGCCGACAACTCATGGCGTGCGCGTTGAAATGAGTTCCCCACCTGCTGTGCTGGGCTACGCAGCGGCTTGCCCGCAGCGGGGGGTAGTTTGCGGGGGGCAAGGCCCCCTGCAAGTCCCTGCCCCGAAGGGGAGTTTCTGATGAGGATCCCCCGGTGAGCGGTGCCGTCGGCCGCGACCAGCTCAGCTTGGCCATCCGGTCTCCGTTCTCTGCGGCCCCGACCGCCCGGCGCCCCGCGCAGCCCAACCGCACGGGGATGCTGGGCAAGGACAGCTTGACGCTCGGGGGCCGGCCGGTCGCCCTGCCGCGCAGCAGGGTTCCGGCGATCGCGCAGAACGCCTTCGATCAGCGGAGCTAGCCCAGCACATGATCGCCCGCGGGTGCTATCCTGGCGGGAGTCGGCGCCTTGATGCCGTCGAGGGGCGCCAAGCTCGGAACCTGCGCTGACCCGTTTTTGTTCGAGCGGATCCCTCTTCAGGGCGAGCCGACGCCCGCATTCCGGAGAAGCGGCCGCTCGCGTTCTCGAGGCGGGAAGCGCAGCATGCGAATGCCTGCCCCAGGGGAACCCTCTTTAGCCAAGACCAGGAGCCTGCCGGGAATGCAACCTGCTGCGGTCTACACGCCGATGATGCAGCAATACCTCGAGGTCAAGCAGCAGCATCCAGATTGCCTGCTCATGTACCGCATGGGCGACTTCTTCGAGATGTTCTTCGAGGATGCTCAGATCGCCGCCCGGGAACTCGAGATCACGCTCACGAGCCGGGAATCCGGCGGAGAACGCGTACCCATGGCCGGCGTACCTCATCACGCGGTCGATGGGTATCTGGCCCGACTCATCGACAAGGGCTACCGCGTTGCAATGTGCGATCAGGTCGAGGACCCACGCTTCGCCAAGGGACTGGTAAAACGCGAGGTCACGCGGCTGGTTACCCCCGGCACGCTGCTCGAAAGCCAGTACCTGTCCGAGCGGCAGAACAACTACCTGGCGGCGGTCTGCAAGGGAAGCAAGGGATTCGGGATCGCGTATTGCGACGTCTCGACCGGCGAGTTCAAGGCGACCGAGGTCGGTTCGGCGATGCAGGTGCAGACGGAGCTCCAGCGCCTGGATCCATCCGAGATCGTGGTGCCGGTGCCGGTTGCGCTGTGGCAGGAGATCGCCTGGGGCCGCGGTCCCGTCCGGCTCACTCCGGATCGCCTGGATCCCGAGTGGCAGGCGGCGCTCGGAGACGAACTCGCACTGACCCCGCGACCGGATCACCTGTTCGGCCTCCAGCGCGGCAAGCAGCAGATCCTCGATCACTTCGGCGTCGTTAGCCTGGAGCCGTTCGGGCTGGAGCAGCATCCCCTGGCGATCGCGGCTTGCGGAGCCGTCCTGGCCTATCTGCAGGAAACCCAGCTTTCGCACATGCCCCCCTTCCACGCGATCGTTCCATACCGCCAGGCTGATTTCATGGGGCTCGACGCCGGCACGCGCCGGAACCTCGAGCTTACCCAGACGGCTCGGGGGGGCGCGGCCTCGGGTTCGCTCCTCAACGTGCTCGACGCCACGCGCACGGCGATGGGCGGGCGTCGCCTGCGCAGCTGGCTCCTGCATCCCCTGCTCGATCCCGGCGCCATCGGGCACCGGCTCGATGCGGTCGAGATCCTCATCGAATCCGGCGTCGCGCGACAGCGCCTCCAGGAGGCCCTCACCGACGTCCGGGATCTCGAGCGGCTGGCAACGCGGATCGCAGCGGGCACGGCCAACGCCCGCGACCTGCTCGCGCTGCGCGACTCCCTGGCGGCCCTGCCATCCGTCGCTGCCGGCCTCGCGGGGATCGGAGCGAGCGACCTGCTCGACCCTCTCGCGACGGTCCATCCGGACTTCACGGCGCTCGCCGCGCAGATCTCGCGGACCCTCGTCGATGCACCGCCCGCCACCATCACCGAGGGTGGCCTCATCCAGGACGGCCTCGATCCCGAGCTCGATCGCCTGCGCGCCATGACCAGCCAGACCGAGAGCTGGATGGCTTCTCTCGAGCAGACCGAGCGCGAGCGCACCGGGATCCGCAGCCTCAAGATCGGATACAGCAAGACCTTCGGCTACTTCATCGAGGTGACGCACGCCAATCGGGAGGCCGTCCCGGCCGACTACCAGCGCAAGCAGACCCTCGTCAACGCCGAGCGCTACGTCACGCCCGATCTCAAGGAGCGCGAAGGGGAGCTCCTGACGGCCAGAGAACGCATGCACAATCTCGAGTACGACCTCTTCGTCGAGCTCCGTGCCGAAGCTCAGGGTCACGTGCCGCAGCTGCTCGAGTCCGCGGGCCACATCGCGGCTCTCGATGTCCTCCTGGCATTCGCCGAGATCGCGGTCAAGCACCACTACGTCCGGCCCCTCGTCGACGCCTCCACCACCCTCGAGATCACCGCGGGACGCCACCCCGTCGTGGAACGGCTGATGCCGCCGGGTACCTATGTCCCCAACGACACCCGGCTCGATACGGATCGCAATCGCCTGCTCATCGTCACCGGTCCCAACATGAGCGGCAAGAGTACCTGGATGCGTCAGAATGCCCTGATCGTCCTGATGGCTCAGATCGGCTGCTTCGTTCCCGCCAGTGCGGCACGGATCGGCGTCGTCGACCGGATCTTCACCCGCGTCGGAGCGGTGGACGACCTGGCGACCGGCCAGTCGACCTTCATGGTCGAGATGAACGAGACCGCAGCCATCCTGCACCAGGCCGGACCGCGCTCGCTGGTGCTCCTCGACGAGATCGGGCGGGGTACCTCCACCTTCGACGGCATATCGATCGCCTGGTCCGTAGCCGAACACCTGGCCAGCACGGTGCAGTCCCGGACTCTTTTTGCGACGCACTATCACGAGCTGACCAACCTCGCCAGGTCGCAGCCGGGGGTGCGCACGTACCAGGTCCTGGTCGAGGAGCACGAGGACGGGATCGTCTTCCGCCGGCGCGTGGTTCCGGGCGGGGCGGATCGCAGCTACGGGATCGAGGTCGCGCGGCTGGCCGGTTTGCCGCCGGCCATCTTGAGTCGGGCCCGGCAGATCCTGGCCGAGATCGAGCGGCGCAACCGCCTGTCTCTGGCCCTGCGCCAGGCCTCGGTGGACGATACCGAGGTCTCGCAGCTACCGCTTTTCGACGTCCTCTCCGGAGCCCTCTAGACCCGAGTCCGTCAAAAGGGGTGCGGCGACGACTGGCCGGGCGTAATCGTAGGGAAAAGCGCCGGGCATGTGCGGGTTGCCGAGCACGACGCGCCCGAGGCTCCGGGAGAAGCCCATCCTCTGACCTGGAAACTCGAGACCGGTGCGCGTCACCTGGTAGAGGTGAGCATCCAGCGAATCGGCCTCGTGGAGGATGAAGGCCTCGGCGGTCTTGGGCTCGACCGGCGACCCCCACTCGAGGCGACCTTGATGCGCCAGCAGGAGGTGAAGCAGGCCGGTCGCCAGATCCGAAGGAAAGCCCTCGATCCGCTCGATGGCCCTGCGCGTCAGGTAGTACCCGAGGGCGATGTGGCCGATGAGGTTGCCGACTTCGGTGAACTCGATGCTGTCCCCCTCGAATGCGTACTCCTCGATCTTGCCGATGTCGTGGAGCAACGCGCCGGCGGCGATCAGCGACCGATCCACCGCCAGGGATCCCGCCAGGCCCAATGCACGCTCGAGCACCTGAAGGTTGTGTTCGAGCAATCCGTGCAGGTACGGGTGGTGGTGGGTCTTGGCAGCCGGCGCCAGGCGGTAGAGCCGGGCGATGTAGGGATCCTTGAGGAGCATGTCCCCGAGCAGGCGCCGGACCCATGGATCCTCGACGCGGGAAATCGCAGCCTCGAGTTCGACCCCCATGGCGTCCAGCGGGCGCGGACAGCGCGGAACCAGGTCCTGCCCGTTGACCGACTCACGCGGCACCAGCTCCCAGCGTCCCACCACGGCCTGGATCCCGTCGCGGTAAGACCTGACGTCGCCCCAGACGCGCACGTAGTCCCCATTCTGGAAGTCGACCTCGTCACGCCAGACCACCGCGCCGATCTGGAGCGAGGCATTGGTCATCTTGAAGATGTGGAACGCCCCGTCGCCCTCCTTCCGCTCGATGCGTCTGAGGTGGCTAACCCGGACCAGGACTTCTGCCAGGCGATCGCCGACCCGGGGCATGGGCGAAACGGTCTTTTCGGTCATCGTCCGCCCATGATACTTCCTGTTGCGAGCGGTCGCCGCCAGGATCCTGGAACAAGCAAGCCGGCCAACGCCTGCGGCCTCCAGGCAGGAGAGCCTGGAGGCCGCGGGCGATAGGGATCTCGAGGGTCAGCCGGGCCCGATCGTCAAGCCCCGACCTTTTGACGCAGTGCCGAGAGCATGGCCGAGACGACATCGGGCGTCGCGTACTCGTTGATGGCCCAGCTGCCGTCGGCCGCCTGGTAGTTCTGGTGCAAACCGTTGCTCGCCTTGAAGCTGGTGACGGCAGCAGCGGTGGCCTGGTCGAACTGCCCGGTCACCGGAACGCTGTAGCCGAGCTGTGAGAGCGCCGCCTGCAACTGGCCGATGGCTCCGGAATTGGTGGAACCAGGCCCAAGCGTGCCATTGCTGGCGTACTGACTGACTTCTGCCTTGAAAGCAGCCACGTTGGCAGAGGTCGCCAGCAGGCCGTACTGGCTCGCCAGGGCCTGATCGGACGGGCTCAAGGAACTGGTCGGGGTCGAACTCGAACTCGAGCCGGAGAACAAACCCTTGAACCAGTTGATGACCGAAGAAAAGAACCCGGAGACCGCCGTCCATATCGAGGAGAAGACGCTCTGCACCGTCTGCTGCGCGGGCTGAGCCGGCTGCGCAGGCTGAGCCGACTGCACGGGCGCGGGGCTCGCCACCGGCGCCGAGGCCAGCACGGGCGGAGTCGGAGCGGCGCCGTCACGCGGCAGGGCGAGAGCCGATAGAGCCGATGGCCGAACGCTGATCACAGGGCACCTCACGACATTCGGGGCGAAGATGATGTTTTATCGGCCGGTGGCGCCCCCGATCCGGTAAAGAGAAAGCTAAATAGGTGCCCAGCTTTGCTTAAGCCCGCATTGTTCCGCCGGGGTCCCGTCCTGCGGTCCGATGCCGAGCCACCGGCGAGCCAGGCCCACCAGGTAAAGCGATCCGCACACCAGGATCCGGCGCCCATCGGCGACATGCTGGGCAGCGACGAGGGCCTCGGTGGGCTCCGGGATGACCCAAAGATGCAGCGGGCCGAGGTCCCGTGCGAGCTCGGCCGGGTCGAAGGCGCTTGGCGATGGGGGAGCCGTCAAGATGAGGACCTTGGCTCTCGCCGCGAGCCGCACTGCCATCCGTGTTGCGGGCTTGTCCCGCATCGCCCCGAAGACCAGCACGATCTCCTCGTCTGGCAAGTGGCGGTCCAAAGAGTTCAGGAGCTCCTCGACCCCCGCAGGGTTGTGGGCCCCGTCGAACAGCCAGCGCCCTGACGCCGACTCGAACGCCTCCATCCGACCGGGCCAGCTTACGCGTTCCAGGCCGGCCTCGATCGCGGCATCCGGCAGGCGCAGTCCCGCCTCACGAAGAAGACCAGCTGCAGCCAGGGCCGTGGCCGTGTTGTGAACCTGGTAGGTCCCCAGCAGGCTCACGTCCCAGGTGCGCCCCCCACAGGTGATGCGCTGGCTGCGCGCGTCCGCATCCAGAGGGATGGCGGGTGCAACCGGCACGAGCGTGGCCCCGCGCTCCGCGCATACCCGAGAGAGGACGTCGTGGGCCTCCCCGGTCGCCTGCGTGAGCAGAGGTCGTCCGGGTCTGGCGATCCCCGCCTTGTGCCAGGCGACGTCGGCCAGGCTCGGACCCAGGACGTCGAGATGATCGTCCGCCACGTTCGTGACGATGGAGAGCAGGGGATCGAACGCCACGTTCGTGGCGTCGAACCGCCCCCCCCGTCCGGCCTCGAGGATCGCGACGTCCACCGCGGCACGTTTGAAGTAGAGGAATGCCGCCGCGGTCACGCGAGCGAACTCCCCGAGGGTCGCGTCGCCGAGCGCCTCCTTCTCGGCCCGGCGAACTTCGGCCATCAGCGCCTCGAAGGTATCCGGGCTCGGGCTCGAGCCTCTCGCCCAGATCCGCTCCGTCCAGCTCGCGAGGTGCGGCGAGGTATACCTGCCGATCGCCAGTCCCGCTTCCGCCAGGATGCTGGCGAGCAGGGCGCAGACAGAGCCCTTGCCGTTGGTCCCCGCCACGTGAATCGCCCGCAACCCGGCTTGAGGATCGCCGAGACGCGCCAGCACGGCCTCGGTCCGGGCAAGCTTCTCCGGACCGTCCAGCTCCGGCGCCCGGGAGCGCATCCCGCTAGCTTTCATCCGTTTCATCTCGCCTTGCGTCGCCTGGCTCGGGCCCGGACCTCGCGAAGCTGCCTAGACGCAGCAGCGATCTTCCCGTCAATCCAGCCCGCGCAGCCATACCCAGACCGAGCCTACCACGGAGGTGCGAGCGTGCGCCGGAGCAAAGAGGGCGTTCGCGCCCTTGTGCGTGTCCGACGTCGCGAACTGGACCCACGAAGCGCCCTGACGCGCCAGTTCGTGCTCGAAACGATCGATGAGGTACGGGGCCAGCCCGGTGCCCCGGTGTCGCAGGCGCACCGCGATCTCGAAGAGCAGCGTCTCCGCCGCTGACTGCCGCACTCCGAGGGTCAGGCCGACCAGCTGGCCTCGCCGCGTAGCCAAGAAGGAGACGCTGGGCAGGAACTCCCCGATCGCGCCAGACTCCAGACGCTCGAGCACGATCGACAAGGTCGACCGCGTGGGAAGCTCCGGATAGGTCAGGAACAGGCCATCGAGGCCCCGGTTGACGGTCGCCAGGAGCTCGGCGACCTCCTCGCGGCGCGCCGGATCGTAGATCTCGACCTCGTAGCCGGCCGGAGGCGGACCGACGGTGCGGGGAGCGAACCTCAGATCGAATCGATGCTCGAGGCGGGTGACCCGCCGGAAGCCCACCGCTGGCAGGGTCTCCGGCAGATCCTGGATTCGCCATGCCGGAATGGTGATCGCCTGGACGCGATCGTCAGCGGCCAGGAGATCGAGCGCCGACTCCCAGCCCTCGCCATCGCAGGACTCCACGATGCGATGGCCTGGCGTCCCCCCGACCAGCACCGTCACGCCCTCGGCGACATAGGCTGCCGGGAACGGGCCATACATGAACCGGTGCCAGAACTCGGCTTGCCACGCCCGCCGATCGACGTCGGGCGCGGCGTGCTGGAGAAATTGCTCCACGTGCCGTTCGACCTGCAGGAAGTCGAGGCTTGCTGCAGGTCGAACGGCGCGATGCGAGTTACTCGTCTTCGGGCTTCTGGAAGGGCAGGACCGGGATCTCGATCTTGGGGAACAGTGCCGTCAATCCGCGATCGTCGGCACACTGCTCACCGAGCCGCTGGAGGAAGTAGATCTTGCCGTTCAGCCGTGTCCAGAAAGCCTGTTGCAGCAGCGGCATCGCTTCCTTGGGAGACACCCTCGCGACGCGCGCCAGGTAATCGCGACCCTGGCGGATCATCCCGTTGACCTCGGCTAGCTGCGTCGCGATCGTCCTCGCCCGAACCTCGAACGCGGAATCCGATTCGAGCCGCTTGGCCACCAGGGCCACGATCGAGCGCTCCTCGTCGCTGAGATCGGCCGTGGGATCCTCGATAACCGCGGGCTCCGCCTCGACAGAGTCCTCTGGCGCCGCCTCGGCGGGCGCAGGCACGCCTTCATCAAGGCCAAGGGTCGAGGTCACGACGCGGCCGCTCGCGACCGGGGTCTGGGTGAGACTGCGGCTGCCTCCCGACGACTTCAGGGCCGCGGTGGTGGCTTGCCGGGAGGAGGGGCCATCGGCCTCGGGTGGGGCGTAGCGCGACATGCCCAGTGCCCCCGCCAGGATCCGGTGTCCGACCTCGTAGTTGAACATCGACATCGAGACCGCGGCGAGGTCGCACTCGGCGTTCGCGAGCCGCCAGTCGTATGTCGCAAAGGGATCCGAGAGCTTGGCCCCGTTCTCCACCTCGGCCGCGACGGCGGCCAGCTCCCCGGTGACCTTGACGAGGTCCTCTTTCATCCCCTGAAGCTCGAGTGTGAGCATCTTGCGCCCGGAGCTGAAGAACGTGCGCGCCACCACCAGGTTCTCGCGCGCCTTGTGCTGTTCAGGCGTATCTTCCGCCTCCGGGTGCCTGGCGAACAGGTCGTCGAGCTTGGCCTGCTCCTCTTCGTACCAGGCGGCCTGAGCCTCGTGGCGAGATATCTGCGCCTGGAACTTCTTGATGGCTTCGCGCTGGGCACCCTTGGCCTTGGCCTCGACCCGTGCCAGCTCGGCCTTGACGTCGGCCAGGAGCGTTTGCTGCTCGGCCTCGGAAAGCTGGGATAGATTCTCGGGTTTCAGGCGGTCAAAATCGAACGTTTCTGTAGGCAATTGAGCCTCTCCCTTTCACTAGCGCCTGCCGATGGTCTGGCGATCGCTGCACAGTGTTGTACCCAGCTAACCCGAAGGCCCCGCGATCGACGATCGCGGGGCCACCCTCCCGAAGCTTTCTAGAAGCCGAACGCTGAAGCCAGCGAGCTGAAACCCGAGGCAGCCGAACTGATCTCGTTGCCCGCGCTCTTGTCGAACGTGCCGACCAGATTGCCGACCGCATTGACGACTCCGCCGGCCTTCTTGGCAGAATCGTTCGCGCTCTGATTGTTGGAATTGCTCTGACCCGTCGCGCTCTTGAAGAACCCAAGGGCCTTGGACGCCGCGCCAACTGCCGCCGTGACCGGGGCCAGGGCCGGGAAGAACGCAGAGGCGATACCCAGCAGAGGCTGGGCGATCTTCATGATGTCGCTGAAGGCGCTCTCGATACCCTTGACGACTCCACCCATGGTCTTCCACCTTTCTCGGCTCGCGGGCGGTCTTCGCCTCGCTAATCCCTCGCCACAGGTGGTTTATGCCCCCCTGCTCCCCGCGGCAGGATAAGTTTCACAGGCGCTTAACGAAATTCTGGGCCCGCGAAACGTTCGCGGGTCATCCTTTAAACAAGTCCCGGCGGCCAGGTAGAATGTACGATTCCGAAAGGAGCCGGACATGCTACGGCCTTGCTTGGCGCTACTGGCCCTGAGCGCCACTTCGTGCCTCTTTGCCCCCCCCGCGCTCGCCCAGCAGGCGAGCCGCCAGCCATACCGCACCGCGCTCGCGGCCTCGAGCTGGTGGAAGGGGTCCGAGATCTCGTACCTGCCGGGCATCGGTCCGGCGGCCAAGAGCCAGTCGCTGCTCCTGGCCCAAGGCAACGACCTCGCGCTCACCAGCTGGTTCCACCTGGGCGGCCAGACGGCCGTCGGGTACCAGTTGACGCCCAGCGAGCCGGGGGCCGGCGGCTGGGTGTCGAGCCTCGGAGGCATCGTGCCACGCCTGGGCTACCAGACCGGTCCATTCCGTATAGACGTCGGTGCCCTCCTCGGTCTGGGTGCGATGCTACGCACCACCCGGGTCGCCGGCGTCGACGACGTGGCCCAGCTCCGTGGTTTCTGGCTCGCCGAGCCTCGGCTGGAAGTCGGCGTGGCGGCGGAAGGCGTGGCGGCCTCGCTCTTCGGGGGATACGCATTCAGCCCCAATCCAGCCGATCTTGGCGGCGTGGTGTTCGGGCTCGATTTCCGGTTCCAGAACCCGGGTGCGGCCGGCGGACTCCCGTCTCTTTCGAATCCCTAGCCTGGACTATTCATGACCCGCTACTCGACCGTCGCATCTCGGCCCGCCTGCTTCGTTGCACCGCGGTCCGTCGGTCCTCACGTACTGTTCAAG
>JAJYIO010000513.1 GCA_021790035.1 bacterium
CGAAGAGGTTTGACCCCGTGAATCGGCTCACCAGCGCGCTGGTGGTCTTCGAGTGGTCCCAGTCCAGGACCGCGGTCGCGATGTGATGCAAGTCGGTGGTGGCCGAGGCCGCGAAGAGCACCAGCTGGATGAGCGGGGAGGCGAACAGCGTGATGAGCATCGGCCGGTCCCGGAAAAGCTGGCGCAGCTCCTTCCACAGGATGGCCAGGACCCGGCCGATCACGCCAGCTTCCGCCGGAAGGATCGCACCGCGAGCCAGACCATGGCAAAGGCGAAACCCGAGAGTGCGAGCAGCTCGGGCGCCAGGGGCGCGGGGCCGAGACCCTTGAGGCTGATGTCGCGCAGGATGGTCACGAAGTAGCGGGCCGGGAAGAGAGACGACAGGAACTGCACCCACGGGGGCATGTCGGCGATGGCGAAGACCAGCCCCGACAGCAGGAAGGTCGGGAGCATGCTGAACATGGCGGCCAGCTCGCTGGCGAGCAACTGGGCCCGCGTCCGGGTGCTCACCAGGATGCCGAAGCCCGTGATCGCCACCGTGAAGATCAGGGCCGCCGCGAAGACCAGCCACAGGGGGCCGCGCAGTGGGACGTGAAAGACGAACCGGGAGAGGGTGACGGCGAGGACCACGTTGGCCATGCCGATGGCGACGTACGGCACCAGCTTGCCGATGATGAGCTCGGCGCCGGTCACGGGTGTCGAGAGGAGGCTTTCCATGGTGCCGGTTTCCCACTCTCGGGCCACGGTCAAGGCGGTCATGAGCGCCCCGATGTTGGCCAGCACCATCGCGATGACGCCGGGGATGATGCCGTTGCGGCTCTCGAGGTTCGGATTGAACCAGACCCGCGTGCGCACCTCGAAGATCGGCCGGGCGACCGGCTGCGCTAGCCGGTCGTCACGGGCTGCTGCCAGGTCCGCGGCCTGCGATCCGATGATGGCCTCGGCGTAGCTGAGCGCCAGACCGCCGCGCACCGGGTCGGCCCCGTTCACGATCTCCTGGATCCGGACGGTGTGGCCGGCTGCGGCCTGCGTACCGACCTCCTGCGGGATGACGATGGCGGCGGCTGCCCGCTTGAGATCGATGTCTCGCTGGATCTCCCCGTAGGAGTCCACCGGAAGGATCTTGAAGTAGCGCGAGGCCGTGAAGGCCGCGACCAGCGATCGGCTGGTGGCGGTGCCGCTTCGATCCCAGACCGCGGTGGGCACCTGGTCCACGTCGAGCGATAGCGCCCAGCCGAACAGCCCGAGCAGCATGAGGGGAAGGGCGAGGGAGAGGACGGTGCTGCGGACATCACGACGCAGATGCAGGAATTCCTTGCGCGTGATCGCCAGCAACCGCCGGGCGTTCACGGTGCCTCCGGGCGCTCGGCTGCCCGGTCCCTGGCTTCGAGCAGATCGATGAAGACGTCTTCCATTGCCGGCGGGACGATCTCCACCGTCGCGTCCAGCCGCTCGAGCTGGACGAGTAGGGCCTGGAGTCGCTCGACTACGCCACTGGCGGCGGCTTTCTGCGCGATCACGTGGAGCCCGCGGCCGAAGAGTGCGACGGAACCGGCGTCCTCGATCGCCCCCACGGCATCGAGAATCTCCTGGGGGCGCTCGCAGCCTACCTCGATGACCGTGTCCCGGTAGGCGGTCTTGAGGTCGCCAGGCGTGCCGAGGGCGATCAGCTCGCCCTGGTAGAAGAGGCCCAGGCGATCGCAGTACTCGGCCTCTTCCATGTAGTGCGTGGAGACGCACACGGTCGCTCCGCCCTCGGCGAATTCGTGGATGAGGTCCCAGAACAGCCGTCGAGCCATCGGATCGGCGCCGGATGTCGGCTCGTCGAGGAAAAGGATCGAAGGCTCGTGGAGCGCGGCGCAGGCGAGCGCCAGGCGCTGCTTGAGGCCGGCCGGCAGGGAACCCGTGCGCTCGCGGGCTCGAGCCCAGAGTTCGATCCGGTCCAGCGCCTGTCGCTTGCGCGCCTGCAACCGGGAGCGAGGAAGACCGTAAATCCGGCCGAAGAACTCCAGGTTCTCGTCTACCGAAAGGTCGTCATAGAGCGAGAAGCGCTGGCTCATGTAGCCGATGTGCGCCTTCAGGACCGCGGCATCTCGCTGGATGTCGAAGCCCGCGACGGTGCCGGTTCCGGCAGTCGGAGCCAGCAGGCCGCAGAGCATCCGGATCGTCGTGCTCTTGCCCGCACCGTTGGGGCCGAGGAAGCCGAAGATTTCCCGGGGCTGGATCACGAGATTCAGGTCGGACACCGCCACGAAGCTGTCGAAGCGCCGCTCGAGATGACGCACCTCGACCGCCGGGCCGTCAGCTGGCATGGTCGGGATCCGGCGATGCCAGGGCCGCGAACACGTCCTCCAAAGAAGGTTTGATCGCCGTCGCGGGACCCAGCTCCAGCCCGGCCCGGGTCGCGGCGATCGACGCCCGCTCGAGATCCGACGCCAAAAGGTGGAGACGATCGCCATACAGCACCATCGCGCCAGGCTCGAGCAGCGGGCGGAGCAGGCCGGCGACCTGGCGGGCCTGCTTCGGGCGCAGCTCGACCACCTGACCGGACACGAGGGCGCGCAGTGCGTCCGGTTCCGCCAGGGCTCGG
>JAJYIO010000514.1 GCA_021790035.1 bacterium
GCGCCGATGCGCATTCACGGAGCCGAGTTCTACTTCCAGTACACATTGCACTCGGTGCCGTGCGTGGGTTTCGAGGTCTTCCACGCCGGCAAGTCCTTCGTCTACACGTCGGACACCCTGTACGATCCCGAGGTGTTCAGCTCGCTCTTCGAAGCCGGAATCGTCGACGAAGAGCGACGGGATCAACTCCTCAACTTCCCGTGGCACCACGACCTGGTGCTGCACGAGGCCGGAATCCCGCCGATCCACACGCGCGCTGACCAGCTGGCGGCCCTGGAGCCCGAGGTCAAGGAGCGGCTGATGCTCATCCACATCAGCCCCAAGAACCTGTCGGAGACCTCGGGCCTCAAGATCGCCCCGGCTGGACTCGATGGCACCGTGCTGCTGGTCGAGAACTCCGAGAGCCGGTCCGAACCGCAGGAGATCCTCGAAGTCCTGTCTCGCGTCGACCTCTTCCGCGATTTCCCGCTGACCCGCGCCGCCGAGCTCTACTCGATGGTGCGCCGCAAGACATTCGCGGCGGGCGAGCGCGTGATCGAGAAGGGCACCTACGGGGATTACTTCTACATGATCGCCAGTGGCAAGGCCGTGGTGCGGGCCTCCCAGAGCGATGACGAGCAGAAGGTTTACGGGCCCTCGGATTACTTCGGGGAGACCGCCTTGGTCCTCGATGTCCCGCGCACGGCCGATGTCTGGGCCAAGACGGATCTCGAGGTCCTGACCATCGGCCGCCACGACTTCCTGTACTGCGTGCGTGGAACCGCCCTGCCGACCACCCTGCGGCGGCTGGCCCATGTGCGCCGCCTCGACTCCTGGGAATTGCTCGACGCCAGTTCGGCCTTCGGCCAGCTCACGGCCACGCAGAAGACCCAGCTCCAGAGCATCATGGAAGATCTCACGGTCGAGGAGGGCGCCACCCTGGTCAACGCGGGGGATCGCGTCAAGTATGCCTATCTCGTGGCCAAGGGACAGGTCGAGGTCATCGGCGACGGCCGTCGCCAGAAGCTCCTGCGCAAGGGCGACTTCTCGGGCCAGACCTCGGCGTTGCTCACGGGATCGCAGAGCCCCTACACGCTAAGGGCCATGACGGACGCCCTGGTGTACCGGATGAGTCGCAGGGGCATGGCCACCTTCCTGCGCCGCAACCCGGGCATCTTCGTCCGGCTGAGCGAAGCCCAGCGCAACGGCCAGGCCCAGTAGCCGCAGTCCCGGGCAAACCAGGACGCGAAGGCAGCCGCCGGTCGTTGGCCGGCCCCAAGGCAGCGGGGGCGGGCTCCAACCGGAACCCGCCCCCGAAGAACGAACGCTCAGGCGATCGTGACATCCTTGTTGAGGTAGACGTCCTGGATGGCGTTGAGAAGCGCCACGCCCTCCGCCATCGGGCGCTGGAAGGCCTTGCGACCGCTGATGAGGCCCATCCCGCCGGCGCGCTTGTTGACGACCGCGGTGCGGACGGCCTCGGCCATGTCGCTCGCGCCGCTGCTCGCCCCGCCGCTGTTGATGAGACCCGCGCGGCCCATGTAGTTGTTGGCGACCTGGTACCGGGTCATCTCGATCGGATGATCGGCCGACAGTTCGGTAAAGACGCGCTCGTCGATCTTGCCGAAGTTGAGGGTCTTGAAGCCGCTCTTGAAGACCTCGGGCGCCTTCTGCTTGATGATGTCCGCCTTGATGGTGACGCCCAGGTGATTGGCCTGACCCGTGAGGTCCATGGCGGTGTGGAAGTCGGTGCCATCCACCTTGAAGGCCGAGTTGCGGGTGTAGCACCAGAGCACGGTCGCCATGCCGAGATCGTGGGCCAGGTCGAAGGCCTCGGCGATCTCGACGATCTGGCGATGGGATTCCTCGGAGCCAAAGTAAATCGTGGCGCCGATGGCCGCCGCCCCCATGTTGGCGGCATCCTCGATCGAGCCGAAGAGGATCTGGTCGTAGCTGTTGGGATAGGACAGGAATTCGTTGTGGTTGACCTTGACGATGAACGGAATCTTGTGGGCGTACTTGCGCGCCACCGACCCCAGCACGCCGAACGTGGAAGCCACGGCGTTGCACCCGCCCTCGATCGCCAGCTTGACGATGTTCTCCGGGTCAAAGTAGGCGGGGTTCTTGGCGAACGACGCGCCAGCGCTGTGCTCGATCCCCTGGTCCACCGGGAGGATGGACACATAGCCCGTGCCTGCCAGACGGCCGTGCTCGAAGATCCGCTGCAGGTTGTTGATGACGGGGATCGGCCGATCGGACGGGATGACGACGCGATCGACGAAGTCCGGCCCGGGCAGGTGCAGCATGGACTTGTCGATGCCCTTGCACTTGTAGGTCAATAGCGCCTCGGCGTCCTTCCCGAGAAGCTCCTCGATGCGGCTGGTCCCCGCGGCAGTCATCGTCGTTGCCATCATCCCTCCTGATTGACGTGCGTTCGATCCGGGTGGCGTGCTGGTCCGTTCTCGGCTGAAAGGGGCGCTCCGTGCGGTCATGCCGTACGCAGACCTCTTCGTCCTGTCAGGTCAGCCGGAAACACCCTGGAAGCTACCCCCCGAGCTGTTGCCGGGTCCCCTGGTGGCGGTACCCGCGGCAGCGCGAAGGCCAGCTT
>JAJYIO010000515.1 GCA_021790035.1 bacterium
AGGCGGTGGGCTGGCGAATAGCCTCATGGCGCAGTACTTCCTGCCGACCGCGGTCGGCGAGCAGCTCACCTACGACGTGACCTACGACGGCACCGACCCTGCCGACTATGCGTCACCCGCCAGTCCCATGGCCACGACCTCGTTCCAGTCGGCCGCCACGCTCCAGGTTCTCAATCTGGCGCGTTACCAGGCCATCTTCGAGGTCAACGACGCGAGCGGGGACACGGTCGCCACGGCGACCGTGGTCGTCAATCCAGACGGTTCGCTCACGGACCTACCCAGCATCGTCGGACCGGATGGATCCTTCGAGACCAACATGGTTCAGGTCGATCCGGGGCTTCTCACCGCAGGGGCCTCGTTCGACGGGGCCGTCGTGACCCCCGGGGCCCCCACCTCGATGACGTGGGCGGGCCAGTCGGCAAGTTCGATCGAGCTCACGGGAGCCGATACCGAGGCGACGGACTCTTGCGCGGTCAGCAACTGTCTCGGCTCCACGACTTCCATCACGGTCGACGACTGGGTCGGTCAGGGCCTCGGCCCCCTGCCCGTAAAGAGCGTCGTGGAGACCCGAGTGGAAACGGAGATCGGGACTTCGAGCACCCAGGCCTCCCCCAGCGACCTGATCTTCGACGCGACCGTCTCGGCTGCGCTCACCGGCGTCTCCCCGTAGCGGGGTTGGGCCATCAGCCGGCGAGATTTACTGGCAACGCCGATGGTTCGCCAGTGCGTCCATCGCTCGCATGGCCCGGGCCAGCAAGCCCCCGGGCCGGTGAAACGCTTTTGAAACATCGCGAAACGATGTTGAAAAGTCGGCTCGGTAGGATCCGCGTGTCGCGTCGGGTCGACCGATGGTATTATTTATACATTGGGGTAGGGTGCCCGGATCGAGGCTCGACTGCAGGTCCTTGCAGGCCTGCGCGACCGTGTCGACCGGAGGAAAACCGTCATGTGGGAATTCGCGGGATCGGCAGGGGCACTTGGTGCCGCCGTTGCAAGCCTGGTCCTGGGCATTGCCGGGGGATGCGTCCTGCAGCGGCAATTGTATAAAAAGCGCCTGGACGCCCTGGCCTCCACGATGGCGTCGATGGCGCAAGGCGATCTTGGCGTGCAGCTAGATGCGCCGGGCGATAGGGGCGTTCGCGCTCTTTTTGCGGCGCTGCAGCAGCTTCGCGATCGCCAGGTCTCGATGAGCGAATCTCACCACGAGATGCGGCTCGCCGCGATGCGGCGGATGGCGACGCGGACCGAGGGCCTGAATGGATCGACCGCAGGTCAGCTGAAACATGCCGATGAAGTCCTGACCGAGATCGAGATCATGAAGGCCATCTTCCGGCTCAAGGGGGACTTCGTGGGATCGCTCGAAGGGGTGGTGCAGAGCACGTCGAGCGCGATGGAGGAGATCGCCGCGACGACCAGCCAGGTCGCCCGCAACTCCGAAGAGCTGGCCAACGGGGCGGTCGGGACCTCGGCGAGCGTCGAGCAGATCGCAGCCAGCATCCAGCAGGTCGCACAGCACGTCCAGGACGCCCAGGCGGCGTCGTCGGGGGCCGCCGACGCCGCAGCCGATGGCCGCCATGCGGTCGAGCAGACGATCGCCGGTATGGCCAATATCGCCTCGGTCATGTCCCGGGTGTCGAGCGTCATCGATTCTCTGGGCAAGAATTCGCTCCAGATCGGCAGCATCGTCGAGGTGATCGACGAGATCGCCGAGCAAACCAACCTGCTGGCTCTCAACGCGGCGATCGAGGCTGCCCGGGCCGGCGAGCAGGGCCGGGGCTTCGCCGTCGTCGCCGACGAGGTGCGCAAGCTCGCCGAGCGCTCGGCACAGGCAACCAAGGAAATCTCCAAGCTCATCACCGGCGTCCAGAGCGAGACCGCCGAGGCGATCCGGACCACCCAGCAGGGCGGCCAGGCCGCTTCCGACGGCACCCGGCTTGCCACCGAGGCGGGGCAGGCGCTCGGCCGGATCGTCGAGGCGGTGGATTCGGCGTCCAACCTCATGAGCCACATCACCCGCGCCACCGCCGAGCAAGGACAGGCCTCCGCGCATATCGCCACGGCTTCGCAGCGGGTGCTGCAGCTCAGCCGCGAGATCGCGATCGCCACCCGTGAGCAGGCTCAAGCCAGCGGATCCATCATCGAGCTGATGAACCAGATCGCGGACAAGGCAATTCACGCCCGCTGCTGGGACGCCGAGGAGCGGACGATCCTCGGGCGCATCGCGCGCTCCGCCGAGACGGCCGAGAAGCAGTCGCGAGATGTCGCCCTGCTGGCGGCCGACATGTCGACGACCGGAATTGCCGAGATGTCGCCCGCCGATTCCCAGGGCCTGTTCCCTGCGTCGCCTTCCGTCACGGGAGCCCGCCCAGCCCTGGTGGCCTGATGCCCCTCAGGCTCGGCAAGATTCTCGAGACACGGAAGCCTGGCGGGGCGAGGGCCTGCTCGGTGGTCGCTTTCTCTCGAACGGTGCCAGGTCAGGGCCGGTTTCCGGGATGAACCCTTTCGCCCCGGAGCTACTCCAAGGAGACAGAGAATGGAACTCAAGGACGCCATCGACGCGCACGTCAACTGGAAGATCAGGCTGCGG
>JAJYIO010000025.1 GCA_021790035.1 bacterium
ATCTTGGAAACCACCAGGCGCAGGTTGGCCTCGGCGAGCTTGCGCTTGGCCTCCTCGCCGTCGAGCCCGCCCCGGGCGATGCGCCGGGCCAGGTCGACCTCCTCGGCGCCCGAGAGCAGGGGAATCGAGCCGATCTCGCGGAGGTACATCCGCACGGGGTCGTCGGTCGAGATGCCCTTGGGAACGGAAAGGTCGAGGGTGTCGAGATCGCCCTCCTTGAACTCCTCGGGCGGATCGTCGAAGACCTCCGCTTCCTCTTCGGCGGCCGGGGTTGTGGCCTCGGCCAGCGGATCGTCGGCGTCGGGGAAGGTCTTCAAGAGATCGTACTTTCGGGTTTGAACATTCGCGTGGCCCACCGTCTAGCTCCCGGATGCAGCCGGAACCACCCGGCTCGAGCGTTCAGCCTTGTACTGACGAGACCTGGCGATGGCATCGGCCAGTTCCCTGGAGATCCGGGCCAGGTCCTCGGCCGGTAGACCGGCCTGGCCCAGAGCGTTCCTCAAGCGTGCCACCTCGGCTTCCCAGTGGGCTGCCAGGACGGTACGGATGAAGTCTTCAGCCTGCTCGATCGGCTTGATGGCGAACGCCTCGGGGTCCTCGAACTGGACGTCGACGAGGACCTCGTACTCGGGCGTGCCTGCGAGCGCGGCCAGCCAGTGCTCCCAGCCGACCGGGCCATCGATCTCGGCGCACAGTCGTCCGCGGATGCACTCGGCGATCGCCTGGGGCAGCGCGACAGCGCCCAGGCGCTCGGACACAAGCCGGCGGACTTCTGCATGCTCGACCATGAGGTAGATGAGGCCACGCTCAGCCTCCGTCGTGCCTATTTGCCCAATGGCGTTGTCGCGGCTGGATCTGGGCGCCCTCGTCGCGTAACGGGGCGTTCCACTATAGCGGAGGTGGGGCGCAATATCCAGCCACAGGCCCAGGTCGTTGAGACCCAGCCGGGACGCCACCCGGTGAAGGTGCGGCTCCACCTGGGACTGGGTTTCGAGCCCGGCGAAGATGGGGATCAACTTGCGGACGGCCGCATTGCGACCCTCCGGGGTCGAGAGATCGGCATGCTGGGCCAGCACGCGGTCGATCATGAAATCCACCATCGACGGGGCGGCGGTCAGAAGCTCCGCGAACCGCTCGGCGCCGTGGGCGCGGATGAAGGCGTCGGGATCCTTGCCGTCGGGCACGGACAGCACGGAAAGCGCCAGCCGGGTGGCCCTGGCCACATCCTCGAGCGTGGAGACACCCCGGGCGGCCGCCTCCTGGCCGGCACGATCGGAGTCGAAGCAGACCACGACGCGTCCGGACTCGGTGTAGCGCAGGATGGCACGGGCCTGCGGCGCCGTCAGCGCCGTGCCGAGCGCCCCGATGGCCTCGGTGAATCCGGCCTGGTGCAGCGCCACGACGTCCATGTAGCCCTCGACCAGGATCGCGCGATCGTTCTGCTTGATCGTGGCCTTGGCCAGGTGCAGCCCGAAGAGCTGCTGGGACTTCTGGTACAGCAAGGTCTCGGGTGAGTTGAGGTACTTGGGGCGGTCCTCGTCGGATAGCGCCCGGCCGCCGAAGGCGATGATCGCGCCCACATCCGAGCCGATGGGGAAGATCAGCCGTCCGCGGAACATGTCGCGCCAGCCCTGGTTCCCCGGCAGGATCAGGCCGGCGGCCTCCATCGTCTCGGGTGCGAAACCACGAGCGGACAGGTGCCGGTAGAGGGAATCCCAGGCCCGGGGCGCCGCGCCGATGCCAAACCGCTCGAGGATCTCTTGCGAGAGGCCCCGGCGCTCGGCATAGCCCCGAGCCTCCGCGCCGGCCTCGCCCGAGATCAGGGTCTGGCGGTAGAAGTGAGCCGCCTCATCGAGGGCCTCGCGAAGCTGCCGGCGCTCGTCGCGCTCCGGACCGCTCTGGCGGGTGAGTTCCACCCCGAAACGCTCGGCGAGGATCTCGAGCGCTCGCCGGAAGTCGACGCCCTCTTTGAGTTCGATGAACTTGAAGACGTCGCCCTTCTTGTCGCACGTGAAGCACTTGAAGGTTCCACGATCGGGCAGGACGCTGAAGCTGGGGTTGCGCTCATCGTGGAACGGACACAGGCCGGTGTAGCCCCGCCCGCTCTTCTTGAGGCGAACGTAGGAGCTCACCACCGAATAGATGTCGGCGCGCTCGCGTACCCGTTCCTTGTCGTCCATCACGGATCTGATCGATCTCCTTGGGCCTCGGTTGCCACCTGGAAAGTTGTTTGCCGGTCCGGGCGGGATCCGAACGATCCAGGCACCAGAAGCACAGGATGGCGCGAGCCGGGCGGCGAACAGGGGACGAACCTGTGGAGAATCGGGAGAGAAGGCCGGGCGATCTGGCCAGGGATCTTCGGTGGAATGACCGGACTTCTCTATTTTACCGGCTCGGCGCCCGAGGTGGGGGCGAGCGGTCTTGCTTCCGGCGCCGGGCCGTGGCGGCCAGCCGGCGGCGTATCCGTGCCAGCAGGCTCTCGAGCCGGCTGACCTGCACGTCGGTGGGTCGCGGGCCGAATCGCGCGGCCTGGTAGAGGGCGGCGAATTCCTCGAGTTCCGGGACCGCCGGGGCGATCGCCGCGACCTCGCCCGCTGCCCGGGCGTGCTCGCGGGCGCTCCAGCCGGGCCGGTGCGGTACGCCGCTGCGCTCGAGCAGTGCCAGGAGTCGCACGTAGGCTCGGCTGACGGCAAACGCCTCGGGCGAGGTGGACCGGCGACGCAAGGCCCGGAGCTGCACGGCCTCGCCCCGGAAGGCCCACGCCAGTCCGATCGCGAGTGCCGCCAGAGCCGCCAGGACGGCCCAGAACATCGGCCCCAGGCGATCCTGCGCATAGCTCAGGAACATCAGCCCCGGCACCGTGGGCCCGCTCCGCGCCATCTCGGCGGGTGCGGCGAAGCCTGGCGTGGGATCGAAGGGCACCCAGCCGATTCCCGTGAAGTAGGCCTCGACCCAGGCATGGGCATCGGCGGTGCGGATATCCCAGTAGCCGGTGAACATGTCGTAGTTCCCGGGGGCATAGCCCGTGACCAGGCGGGTCGGAACCCCGACCGTCCGGGCCAGCACGGCGAGAGCCGAGGCGAAATGCTCGCAGTAGCCTCGGCGCTGGTCGAACAGGAAGTAGTCGACCTGATCGGCCTTGGGTGGGAAGTGCGGGATCGAGAGGTCGTACGGATACGTTCGACGCAGGTAGTCCCGGATCGCACGGACCCGCTCGTAGGGCCCCTGGGCCCCGCGGACGATCTGGCGCGCCAGGGCCGCGTCGCGGGCGGGCAGGTCCGCCGGCAGCTCGAGGTAGGCCCGCAGTCGCCGGGCAAGCGGGGCCGGGGGGGCGCCGGCCGAGTCCAGGATCCGGCGATCCCAGTACATCGGTTGCGACTCGACCGAGTAGTACAGGCCGCGATCCAGGGTGACGGGACTGCGGAGGCTCCCGTAGGCATCGCGGTAGAGGAGGCTCGACGGGAAGAACAGCTCGCGGGCCCCTGAGGGCAAGAGCACGAGGTTGCTCTGGTCCTGCTCGACGTAGATGGTCTCGACCCGTGGCGCGCCGAAGACGGCCACCGTGTCCTGCGGCAACTGGTAATCGAGCGTCCCGCTTTCTAGCCTCCGGACCTGGTCGGGGCGCGTCATCGTCCAGACCCGGCCGTCGAAGTGGTCGAAGGCCATGCCGCGCCAGTACTCGGGTCGGTTGGCCCGGATCCGCAGGGCCACCTGATGGCTCAGCTTTCCCCGGTAATCGAGGTCGAGCGCGTCGGTGAATCCGTAGTACGCGTCGGGATTGGCCTGACGCGGGCCGCTGGCGTCGCGCCCGGCCGGATACCCCGGGTTCTGGACCTGCGTGTCCTGGTGGAAGGGCAGCCGCAGCTCGCCACTCATCGGCAGCCGGTGCAGCACCGGCGCCCCGCCGCGGGGCAGTCCCAGGAAGACGATCGCCGCGACCGTCACGACCCCGCCCCCCGCCAGCAGCACCTCGCGGGCCAGGGACCGGGCGCGCGGAGGCGAGCGAAAGGCGGCCAGGGAATCCAGGTGCGACCAGACCAGCAGCGTCACGAAGTAGGCGATCAGCACGATGCCGAACGAGAGGTCCCGGGACAGCGTCGCCGTCACGATCACCAGGATCGTGCCGACGATCTGCGCCATGAACAGGTTGTGCCGGCGCGGCATGTCGAAGGAGTTGAGCACCGAGAGCCAGAGCAGCATCTGGGCCAGCGGGAGGCGGGTATCCTGGCTGTGGGCGATGACGTTGGACAGGTGCTGGATCAGCAGGTAGATCATCCCGATCGCCAGGAGCAGGATGACGAGCCAGCTCCGTCGCTTGAACCAGTGGCTGAACCAGCTCCCGACGGCGACGATGCCGATCGCCACCAGGTAAGCGGGGCGCGGATCGATCGAGAAGAGCCCCAGGCTGGCGATGATCACGATGGCCAGCGTGGCCAGTCGCAGCGGACCGAGCGGATCGTCCCGCCGCAGCAGGCCATGGAAGAACGTCTCCCCTCGCGGCCCTTCTTCCTCCGCCCGGCCGGCCTGCAGCCGGAAAAGGCGTGGGCTCCGGTCGACCTTCACGAGCGCAGACCCTCGCCAAGGGCTGCCGCCACGTCGCATCCCGCCGGGCAGAAGACCGACCCCTCCATGGGCCGGCCCCCGGGCTCGGCGACCTGGATCCAGCAGTTCGCCATCGATCGCCAGCCGGCATCCCGGGCGGAAACCACGATGAGCCCGCCGGGCTCGAGGTCGGCCACGAGGGGCGCCAGCCGCTCCCGGCTCGCCCCGGCACGCGCCAGGGCCTCGAGCTGGGCCTGCACCGAGCCCTCGACGACGCCGGCCTGGCTGATCAGCCTCACCCGGAAGCCCTCCTCGGCCAGGTACGAGACGAGGGATGCCGCCACGTGGATCGCGTGCTCCAGACCTTCGGCCGTGTGGCCGTCGAGGTCCAGGAGCACCGTGGCCCCGCCTGCCTGGGCCGTCCCCTCGGTCTCCTTGACGACGAGGTGGCCGGCGCGGGCACTCGTACGCCAGTGGACCATCCGCAGCGGATCGCCCGGGCGATAGGACCGCGTCGAGCGAAGCATCTCGCCTTCGGGGACCGTTCGCGCCATGGGGTGGTCATCGCCACCGCCCCCCGCCGGGGCGAAGCCGGCGATCCCGGCGAGCGGCACGACCCGGGGAGTCACGATGATCTCCCCGGGGATGCGCACCCGCTTCCACCACGAGAACAGTCCCAGGGGCGAGCACAGGAGGAAGACCTCGGGATCGGTGAACGCGCCCCGCCTGGGAGCTGGAATCGCCAGCCGCACGACGTGCGGCTCCCCGGGGGCCAGATGTTCCACGAAGGCCATCGCCCAGTGCTCGGGCGGCCGCTGGCGCACCAGGGACCGGACGGGCCAGACCTCTCCCAGCGGTGGAGCCATCACGGCCAGGAACGATCGGCCCATCACGCCGTGGTTGTGAAGCTCGATGCCCACCGAGAGCGGCTCGGGGCATGCCGTCTCGGGTTCGGCCCGGGCGGTGGCTGCCACCCGCCGCAGCCTCCAAGCGCCCAGCGCCAGCGACCCGGCCAGGAGGCCCACGAACAGCGCCCCGAGCGCGTATAGCCACCCGATCTGCACGTTGACGGCGGCAAAGAGAGTGGCCACGGCGATGAGAAGCAGGACTCCAACTCGCATGAACATCTGCGCTAGAGCCCCCTGCAGTCGAAGGGCATTCCTTCCGGTAGCCTGGGGGTGGCTCTTGCCCCACCCCCAGACCTCGAGCGCCACGGGCCTCGCAAGCTTCGGATCTCCAGTAGCCTGGGGGTGGCTCTTGCCCCACCCCCAGACCTCGAGCGCCACGGGCCTCGCAAGCTTCGGCCCTAGACCGGTACGGGCACGCTCTCGAGGATGTCCAGGAGAACCTGGCTCCGCAGGGAGCGCGTCGATTTTCCCGCCAGGACCAGGCGATGGTTGAGGCAGGGCATCGCCACGGCCTTGAGGTCGTCGGGCACGACGAAGGGCCGTCCGGCCAGGAACGCCCAGGCCTGAGCCAGTCGCTGCCAGATCAGGCCGCCCCGCGGACTCACCCCGAGCGCGATCCGCGGATGGGTGCGCGTGGCCGTCAGGACGCGCACGATGTACTGCTGGAGCTCCGCAGCCACGCTCACGCCGCGAACCTCCTCCTGCCAACCCGCCAGGTGAGACAGCTCGATCACGGGCTCGACCGGCGCGCCGTCCAGCCGTGCCCAGTGGCCCGACAGCAGGCGGGCCTCCTGATCGGGCTGGGGATACCCGAGCGTCAGGCTCACCGCGAAACGGTCGATCTGCGCCTCGGGCAGCGGGAAGGTGCCGTGGAACTCGACGGGGTTCTGCGTGGCCACCACCAGGAACGGGCGCGGCAGCGGGTAGCCGACGCCGTCCACCGTCACGTAACCCTCCTCCATCGCCTCGAGCAGGCACGACTGCGTGCGCGGCGAGGCGCGGTTGATCTCGTCGGCCAGCAAGACGTTGGCGAAGATCGGGCCCGGCACGAACCGGAACTGGCCATCGCCCTGCTGGTACACGTTGATGCCCGTGACGTCGCTCGGCATCAGATCGGGGCTGAATTGCACCCGCTTGAAGATTCCCGACACGCTCTGCGCCAGCGTCTTGGCCATCAGCGTCTTGCCCACGCCCGGCACGTCGTCGAGCAGGATGTGGCCGCCCGCCAGGAGCGCGCAGACGACCAGGCGGAGCGCATCCTCCTTGCCGACGATCGCCTCTTGCATGTTGGCCACGACCGCCGCCGGCGTGGAGCGGAGCGACTCGTCCCCCGCGACGGCCTGCGAATGACCGGCCAGTGAGTCCATCAAGCCACCTGCACCCGGCTACGGGTGAAGGAATCGGAGTTGTCGATGACCCGGACCAACGGAGCCCTCCCGCCCATTTCCTTCCCGTTGCGGCTCCCAGCTTAACCCATATCGGGCCGCCGCCTGGAATCGACCCGGCCCCGCTGGCGGGGTGAAACCGAAAGCGGCCGCGAGCTCCGGGACGGCTACAGGCGAATTGCCCAGGAAGCCCCGGCCGTCCAGCCACCCCCGGCGCGGCCGCCCATCAGGCCGAGGCCCCAGGGACCGTTCCAGCGCAGGGCGCCGTTGACGTTCTCGCCGTCCCACTCGCCCAGGGCCTCGAAGCCAAGGGGCAGCGCCCAGTCCAGGCCGCCGAGCGCGCCGTCCAAAAACGGCGTGGAGCGGGCTTGCTTGTCGGTCGTGTGATCGCCCAGGCCGTAGCCCAGCGTGAGCGAGAGCGGTCCGAGGGCCTCGGTGGCCACCGCGAAGGCCGACGTGAGGCCGTAGTGGGTCTTGCCCACCGGGCCCCGGTACAGGAAGTTGACCGACACCGGATCCACCATCCCGACGGCCAGCCGCAGCCCCGGCACGAAGGGGAGCGGCCCGCCGGCCTTGATGCCCAGGGCGCGGTGCACGGTATAGGGCAGCACCGGAACCTGCGGATCGCGCCAGCCGACCTCCTGCAGACCGCTCAGCGACACCTCGGTCCCGGGGAGCAGCGGCAGGGCCACGAGGTAGGAACGATCGACCGGGGCCGTGCCCGGCACGTACATGACCGGGTTGGGCGCGGATTCCCAGCGGAAGGCCAGGGCCATGTCCGTGCGGATCGCGGCCGTCGGCACGTTGATCAGCCCCGTGTAGCCCAGCAGCGAGGGCTGGGCGCTGGCGGTGGCCGAGAGGAAGGCAGAGAGGATGGAAAAGGCGCTCACTCGACGTCCTGGTAGGTGTAACGGGGCAAGAGCTTGCGGACCACCTGCAGCAAGGCCCGGCGCACCGCGAGGCCGCGCAGGAGTTCCTCGGTCCGGGCGTCGAGCTTCTCGGGCTCGGCGCTGAAGAGCGACTGGGGCGGTCGGTAGTCCACGGAGCCCCGTGCCACCTTGGACCAGATCGGGCGGGTCTGTCCAGCTTCGACGAGCTGCACCTCGAGGATGGCGCGTACCGCGATATCGCCCGGCTGGGCCGAATCCGGGGCCCCCATGACCTGCGTGGACTGCGGGTTCTGGCCGAGCGTGACGGGGCCGCTATCCGCCGGCTCGGCGTCGTCCTGCGAGACCCTCGCCACCTGTCGGAGCGAGACCCGGGTGACCGCGAGTTCGAGCCGTGCGGTCCGGGCCCCCGGCTTGCCGACGTCGAAGGCCGACTGCATCAGGGCGAAGCGCAAGAGCTCGGCCGCCCGGACCGACTCCCGGGACAGGAGCGCCGGATCGCCCGTCGCGATCGGGGTCGCTGGCGATCTGGTGGAGGGCGACCTGGCGCCGGCCGCGAACGCGCCGGGCGGCACGGCTTCCACGGCCACGCGATCGATGCCGAGGCGCTGCCAGTTGACGACCGGATCCTTCAAGACGAGCTCGGACGGGATGCAGCCGGAGACCGTCGCCACTGCCGTGGCGGCCAGCGCCCCGAGCCTCCCGGCGGTCGCAAGACCACCCGAGCGGGGCCGGCGGGGGGAGTTTGCGGGGGGCAAGGCCCCCTGCAAGTCCCTGCCCCGAAGGGGAGTTTTCAATGAGTTGCCCACCGTCTGCGCCGACACCCTTGAATGAAACGCCACCTGCTGTGCTGGGCTACGCAGCAGCTTGCCCTCAGCGGGGGGTAGTTTGCGGGGGGCAAGGCCCCCTGCAAGTCCCTGCCCCGAAGGGGAGTTTTCAATGAGACTCTCCCTCACTGCGCTCGGGCCGGCGCTCGCGGCGGCGGCTCGACGCGGAAGGCGAAGCGCAGGGTTCCGGACTCCCCGCCCACCGTCACCGGCAGGTCGATCGACGCGGTGCCCTCGGCCCCGCCGGGAGCCGGAAACGCGAGGCGTCCCGCGGCCGAGTCGCCCTGCACGATCTGCTGCTCGAGCAGCAGCGTCCGGAGGACATAGGCGAACGCCTCGGCCTGGTCGGTGGCCATGTTCTCGCTCTCGATGGGATACGTCGGCCAGGCCTTCTTGTAATCATCCAGCGTGCGGGCGGCCTCCACCTGGTGCAAGACCACGAGGCGGGCTGCCTTCGGCTCCACCACGGCGACCGAATCGCTGGAGTTACGGACGGTCACGGCGAACAGGATCTGGTCCTCGCCGTAGGGGTCCACCTCGCGGGTGATGTTGCCCAGGAGCGTCCGCGAGGTGGCGATGCGCTCGCCCGGGCCCAGGTAGCTGGCCGTGGCGTCCACGCCGAGCACCTGGGCGGTGGCGCGGCCGGGGGCGAAGACCAGGCGCTCGGCCGGCTGATCCACGTGGTAGACCAGGCCGAAGCTGCAGCCCGCCAGGAAGAGGGCGGCGGCCAGCGGGGCGATCGGTTTCTTCATGGGTTGCTCTCGGCGGATCGGCCGACCCGCATGCGGTCGCGCAGCATCGCGCCGACCGTCTCGATGGGGTGCTCTCGCTCGGCGGCCCGCTCCGCGAGCAGCGTCGGGGCTCCGGCTGTGGCCTCTTGCAGCCAGTCACGGGCGAACGCCCCGCTCTGCACGCGAGCCAGGATCTCCTGCATCGCCTCGCGCATCGGCAAGCGCTGGAACAGCGGGCCGACCCGGCGATCGCCGAACTCGGCCGTGTTGCTGATGCCCGCGTGCATCCCCGAGAGCCCGCCCGCATGCAGCAGGTCCACCACCAGCTTGAGCTCGTGCAGGCAGCCGAAGTAGGCCAGCTCGGGCGGGAATCCCGCCTCGACCAGGACCTCGAACCCCGTCTTGACCAGTTGCGTGACGCCCCCGCACAGGACCGCCTGCTCGCAGAAGAGGTCCGCCTCGGTCTCCCGCTGGACGGTGGCGTCGAGCACCCCGGCGCGCCCGCAGCCGATCCCGGCGGCATAGGCCAGGGCGAAGTCCATGGCCCTGCCGGTGGCGTCCTGGAACGCCGACACCGCTCCGGGTACCCCGCCGCCCGCCACGAAGGCCGAGCGCACCGTCTGCCCCTGGCCGTTGGGGGCGACCAGTACCGCGTCGAGGTCCGCCCGCGGCACGATGACCCGGTAGTGCAGGGCGAAACCGTGCGCGAACACCAGGGCCGCTCCCGGCGCGAGATCGGGCTCGATCTCGCCGTACACCTGCGCCATGGCCTCGTCCGGGACCATCATGGCGACGACCGCCGCGCCCCGGACGGCCTCTCTGGCCGGCAGCACCTCGAAGCTGGCCTGGAGCGCGTCGGGTCGCCTGCGGGCCGCAGGCGGCAAGCCGATCACGACGTCGGCCCCCGAATCCCGCAGGTTGAGGGCGTGGGCGTGGCCCTGCGCCCCGTAGCCCAGGACGGCCACGCGTGCCCCGACGATGGGGGTGGGGTCCAGATCGTAGCGAAGTCCCACGGCTAGTCCATTTTCACGTCGAAGGGGTCCCTCTGCGAGGTGGGGTTCGACCGGAACCTTCACCAGTGGGCCTTGCGGATGGCCTGGAGGAGGCGCTCGGTACTGAAGGGTTTTATCACGAAGTCGACGGCTCCGGCCTGGAGCGAGTCGACCACGGCCTCTCGGGACGCGTCGGCCGTGCACATGATGACCTTGGCCCGGGCGTCCGAAGCGAGGATCGCCTTGAGGGCCTCGAGGCCATCCATCTTGGGCATCATGACGTCGAGCAGGACGATGTCCGGCCGCTGCTCCGTGAACATCCGGGCCGCCTCCTCGCCGTCTTCGGCCTCGCCGATCACCTCGTAGCCATTGCGCGACAGGATGGAGCGAAGCACCGTGCGCATGGCCTCGGCATCGTCGACGATCAGGACGCGGCGGGGCAAATTGGTGTCCTCGGGCGGCTCATGCGGAACCCCCCATCAGGTCGGGGATGGCTGGCTGTTGCCCGGGGGAACGGCCTTTCCGTCTCCCGTGGCAGGTGGGCGCCCGGCACGGCGCCTCCATCGTGGAGGTCCCCGTATCCAGGTGACGGGATCCTACCACGACGGCATGCCCACGCTGTCGTGCCTCTGGTAGAGCCCTTCTGGCCGAAGCGCACAAGCAGACGTCGCGCCCGCCACCGGACACTCGCAGTGGCGACAGCTTGACCTCGATCTCAGGAATCGCCTAAACTTCAACGTCTCGCCGCGGCCTGTCGCCAGGCGCATGCCTGCCCTTTCAGGCCCCCTTACCAGAAGATTCTTCCCAAGATGATGCCGTTGAATTTTGCGCTCTGGTTACGCCGTGCGCTCGTGGCCGCCATCGCCTTCGGGCTCACGGCCACGCCTGCTTTGGCCCAGTACGAGCTGCCCGACTCGGGGACCGCCGCGGGGGCGGTCGCGGCCCCCGTCTCGCCCTACGACTCGTCGTCGGGCTACATCCTGGGCCCGCAGGGGGCGGTCCCGGCGACCAAGGCCGCGCCCCCCGGCCAGGCCGCGACCGCGGTCCAGCCGTCGGCCACGCTGGCCACCTACGCCTTCGACACCCCCGACGCCATCAAGAACTTCAAGCTCAGCGTCGGCGACCAGTTCACCGTCAACATCTGGGGCAGCGACCTGCGGCTCTCGCAGGTCTACACCATCCCCTTCGAGGGCCGGATCTACCTGCCGCAGGTGGGCGATATCCCGGTCGTCGGACTGACCACCCGGCAGGTCAAGGCCAAGATCGCCCAGGTCCTGGCCACGCGCCACCCCGGCCTCCACGTCTCCGTCCTCCTGATCGGCCCGCGGCCGATCGCGGTCTTCGTCACGGGCCTGGTCAAGCACCCCGGCATCGTCACCCTCCCGGCGCTCTCCCGCGTCTCGGCGGCCATGGACGGGTTGCTGCCCGAGGGCTCGATGCGCCACGTCGTCATCCGCCGCGTGGGCCGGAGCAAGCCCATCGTCGTCGATCTGACCAAGTTCCTGCTCTTTGGCGATGTCGCCGCCGACCCCCTGCTCAAGTCGGGCGACGTCATCAACATCGGCCCCATCACCCACCGCGCCACGATCGAGGGCGACGTCTTCAGCCCCGGGACCTACGAGTTCCTGCCCGGCGAGACGGTCAAGGATCTCATCACCCTGGCCCACGGCGCCGAGCCCAACGCCGCGCTGTCGCAGGCCAGCGTGGTCAACGACAAGACCACGATCCGCGCCGATCGCGTGGCCAAGCGCCTCGATCTCACGCAGACCGCGGCGCTCGACCGTCCCCTCGCGGACGACGACGTGTACAACATCCCGACCGACACCATGGCCACGGTCGGCCTGCCCCGCACCCGGGTGACCGTGGTCGGCGCGGTGGCCCACCCCGGCACCTACACCCTCACCATCGGCACGCGCCTGCGCGACGCCCTCAACATGGTCGGCGGCGTGCAACCGGGGGCGGGTTTGCGCGAGGTCCGCATCTACCACAAGGCCCCGGCTGGCGGCGCCAAGTTCACCCATCCCATCATCGAGGACGCCTACAAGCTCCTCTACGAGCGCGACGAGTCGCAGGACCTCCAGCTCCACGACGGCGATCTGGTCCTGGTGCCCGCCAGCAAGGACCTGGCCAGCGATTCGGCCGTCTACGTGTATGGCCAGGTCGGACATCCCGGCAAGGAGGTCTACCGCGCCGGCTACCGCCTCTCGGACTACCTCAACGCGGCCGGGGGCACGCTCCAGCAGGCCAATCTCCACCGCGTCACGATCACCCGGGGCTCGACCGACCAGACGATCACCGTCGACGCCTGGGACATCATGCGCAGGGGCGACTTCCGCAAGGATCCCGTCCTGCAGCCCGGCGACGTCGTGAACGTCCCCGAGGACTTCTTCTACATCGCCAACTTCAGCGACCTGGCGGGCATCATCACGACCGTCGGCACGCTCATTTCGACCGGCCTCGCGGTCTGGACCGTGGCCAGGACCTTCAAGTGATCCCTCTGCGCCGTCCCGG
>JAJYIO010000516.1 GCA_021790035.1 bacterium
GGGGCGGTGACTTGCAGGGGGCCTTGCCCCCCGCAAACTACCCCCCGCTGCGGGCAAGCTGCTGCGTAGCCCCGCTCAGCAGGTGGCGTTTCGTTCAACGCTGTCGACGCAGACGGTGGGCAACTCTCGGCTTTCTCCCTCGTGCCATCGCAGGCCGAGTTTGTCGGGATCTCGGGCTGACGACCGCAAGGCCTCTGATGGTGCGGATTCTGGGCCAATCTGGCCCGGAGCTCCCAGGTGGATCCAGGACCCGATCCCGGCGAAGGGCCAGGAGCCTTGCGAAGGCGGGCTTACCTGGGGCCCTGCATCTGAGCGATCTCCTGGGACAGGGCGACCGCCGTTTGCTGGGCCGAGACCTTGACCAACCCGGTCTTGCTGATGTCGTCGAACACCACGACCAGGATGTCGTTGGTCCCGAGCGCATACATGAAAATCGATGCGCTCTCGCCCTGCTGGAACATGGCCTGGAACTCGGTCTCGCCGATGAGCCGGGCCACGGCGCGGGTGGACGCGAAGGCGCCGCTTACCAGAGACGCCAGCGCCGTGGTATCCAGGCCCTGAACGTCGCCATCGGTGGCGATCATCTGACCCGATTTCTCTACCAGCAAGGCCGCCTTGGCATCGACATCCGACACCAGCTCGTGCATGAGCCGGCGGATACGGTTGATCCCGTCCTCGGTGACGACGAAGTTGGTAAGAACCCGGTTGATCAAGGAGCCAAGCCTCGCGAGCAGCCTATCAAGGCCAGTATACGATCATTTACCCTGTGCAAATCCATCATAACCCGATGGAGAAGACCAGCCGACAGCGCCCAAACCAGGACTTCCGCCGGGCTCCCAGGCCCCCCTGGCACTCCCGCAATCCTCTATCCCGAACGCCAGCCATGCTCCCGCTGGAGCCATTCGCGTTCCTGGGAAGAAAGAACCGCGGCCTCGAGGAGATCGGGGCGGCGCTCGAGGGTGCGAAGAATCGCGGTTCGTCGTCTCCAGCGGCCGATCGCCCCGTGATCGCCCGAGAGCAGGACCTCGGGCACTCGCCAGCTGCGAAATTCCGCGGGACGGGTGTAATGCGGGAAATCGAGCAACCCCTCGCCGAAGCTATCCTGACGCGTGGACTCGGGCTCCCCCACGGCTCCTGGCACCAGGCGGACGATCGCGTCGATCATGACCATCGCCGCCAGCTCTCCGCCGGTCAGGACGTAATCCCCGATCGAGAAGTCGTCGGTGACCAGATGCTCGCGGACGCGCTCGTCGATCCCCTCGTAGTGGCCGCAGATGAAGATCAGGTGGGGGCACGCGGACAGTTCCACGGCAGCGGCCTGATCGAAGACCCGGCCCTGCGGGCACGTGAGGATGACTCGCGTCCGCGGCTCCCTCTCGAGGGCCTCGACCGCCGCAAAGACGATCTCGGGCTTGAGCACCATCCCGGGACCGCCCCCGAACGGGCGATCATCGACGGTGCGATGACGATCGCGAGCTTGCTCGCGCATGTCCTTGACGTCGATCTGTACCAGTCCGGCCTCTTTGGCCCGCGCCAGGATGCTCTCATCGAGGGGTCCTTCGAACATCCGCGGGAAGAGCGTGAGAACGTCGATCCGCAGGGCCGGCGCCCCATCGGATGGACCGGTAGCCTGCACCACCGGCTCAGGGCTCGAGCAGGCCAGGGATGGCGTGGATCTTGACCGTACCGCCTTCGGTATCGATCGCGTCCACGAACTCGGCGACCCAAGGCACCAGTATGTCGCCCCGGGCCGTCGAGATCTCGAGGAGGTCATTGCCGGCGGTGACGATGGCGCGGATCGTCCCGATCGTTTCCCCGCTGGCCGCATCGATCGCCGTGAGCCCGATCATGTCGGCAAACAGCGTCTGCCCCGACGGTGGCACGGCGGCCTCCTCGCGAGGGACCTCGAGCGTCCACCCGGCCAGCTCGGCCAGCGGCTCGGGTGCGTCGAACTCGCGGAACGTCAGGAGCCATGCGCCCTGCATGGGACGGGAACCGCTCACCGACAGCTCGCGCCGCTCCCCCTTGGGGCTCACGGCGATCACGTGCTCGAGCGACCGGAAGCGTTCGGGATCGAAGGTCAGGGGTTCGACCTTGGCTTCCCCGCGCACGCCATGAGCCTTGAGGATGCGCCCGACGGTGACGAATTGCGTTCGGGGTGCCATCAAAATCTCTGCGAAGAGCGAGCTTGCGGGCCTAGGCGCGCAGGATCGGATTCTGGCTCTCGTCTGCCGTCCGGATCTCGATGACGACGCCATCCTTGACGATGATCTCGGGGGCTGCGAGCTTGGCGTAGAGGTTGTCTCCGACCTTGACCTCGACGAAGTTCTCGACGTTGCCCTGGACGAACTCCTGGCCCGGCTGCAGCTGGCCGATGATATGGAGCTTTTGCATCATGTCGTTCTTGGTCGCGAGGAGACGCTGGCGATCCGAATCGATCTGGGCCTTGAGCTGAGTCTGCTGCTCGGGGGTCCCCTTCTTCTCGATCTCTGCAACAGCCCGACGCGCCTGGAACTCGAGCTGCTGGAACTGCTCGTCGACCTGCTGCAACGCGGTCTGGAGTTCGGCGGCGGCAGCCTGCTT
>JAJYIO010000517.1 GCA_021790035.1 bacterium
GGCGGCCTGGTCGATCCCGCTCGAGCTGAAGCCGAGCTGTCCAGCCCCGGTGTCGGCCAGCTGCGCGGCCGAGTTCGCGATCCCCGCCACGTTGCCGCTGGCGATGGCCTGGTCCACGGCGACGCCCTGGTCGACGAGCTTGGCGGCCTCGTCGATCCCGCTCGAGCTGAAGCCGAGCTGCTGAGCCCCGGTGTCGGCCAGCTGCGCGGCCGAGTTCGCGATCCCCGCCACGTTGCCGCTGGCGACGGCCTGGTACACCGCCTTGCCTTCGTCGAGTACCTTGGCGCCCTCGTCGAGAACGCTCGTGGCCGAATTGATGGCCGTGACCGCGCCTGAATCGCCGAGATCCTGCGCGCCGTCAGCAGCGAGCGACGAACCAGCGCTCACCAGGGCCTCGGCGTTGCCCGACTTGATGGCATTGCCCACGGCGACACCCTTGCTGACGAGGTTGGACGCCTCGCTGAGGTCCGCTGCCGCCGTCTGGTCGCCTTCGGCCTGCAGTGCATCGCCGGCCAGGCCGGCGCCATCCGCCAGCCCGGCGGCGACGTCGCCGTGGGCGATCGCTTCGCCGGCGTTGGTCAGGCTGGATGCGTAGTTTCCGAGCTTGGTGGCCAGAGCTCCGGCCGAGCTCGACACGAAGCCGGCTCCCGCGCTGACCGCGCTGGCCACGGCCCCGACGATGGCACCCGGGTTTCCCGACTTGATGGCCTCGGCTGCGCCGTAGACCTTTTCCGCAACGCTGGCGACCTTGCCAGCCGTGTCTGCCGCTGCCTCGAGACCCGTGCCCACCACCTTGGCGCCCAGTGCGCCGATGCCGCCAGCCACGGACGCGACCACGCCCACGATCCCGACGACCGCTTCTTTCCAGTTGCCGGTCTTGATGCCCTGAACCAGCATCTTGCCTGCCTTGACGGCCTGGTAGGCGGCCAAGGCGACGGCGACGACCTGCAGGCCCGGCACCACCGCGCAGACGATCGTCGCGATCGTCATCACATACGGTGCGACCTTCTTCCAGGCCTTGCTGATGGCATGGCCGACCTTCTTGACAGCCTTGACGATGGCATGGCCGACCTTCTTGACCGCCTTGACGATGGCGTGGCCGACCTTCTTGACCGCCTTGATCGCCTTGTCGGCGAGCTTGCGCATGTCCTTGGCCACATCGTTGAGGGCGTTCGTGACGATGTCGAATGCCGCCTGCCCGAGCTTGGCCAGGCCGCTGAAGGGTCCACCGATGGCATTTCCGATGGCTCCGAGGGCGTTGCTGATGGCATGGACGACGCTGGTGACCGCATGGGCGATCGCCTTGAATGGATTGCCGCACCCGCCGAGGATGCCCCGGTGCTGGGTGGGTCGGACGGTCGAGAGCTTCTTGCCGGGTGCATCGAGGTTGGCGGCCTTGACGATCTTCTGGAACTCCGCGGTGCTGGCGCTGTGCACCTGACCGTCGCGCGGGTCCACATACGAGACCTGACCGTTCTTGACGCCCTTGACCTCGACGTAGTGCCCCTCTCCGTTGAAGTCGACCAGCACGCTCACGGGTTTTCCCGAGTTGGCCTGAGCAGCGATCTTGGCCATCGTGGCGTTGGAATTGCCATCCACCTCGACATCGGCCTTGCCCAGCACGCTCTGCTGGAGATAGGCCTCCTCGTCGTCATAGAGGCCCTTCTGTCCATCGGCTCGGGTGTCCGTGGCCGCGTTGTAGCCGCCCGCAGCGTAAGCCATGAATGCCGTCTGGACGAGCTGGTTCGCGGCGCCGGGAATCTTGGCCTTGTACCACCCACTGTCGCGGGTCAAGGTCTGGCCATTGGCCAGGGTCACCGAGCCCTGGCGGCTGGCGAGTCCGGCCACGATGCGAACATACTCGGCCGGGTTCTGCTGGGCCAGCATGGTCTCGGTCGTGGCGGCCCCGCAGGTGTTGGCCGTGCCCTCCCGGATGGTGGAGGGATCGAGAACGCCTGCGACCGCTTCGGCCAGGATCTTCTTGCGATCGATGCCAGGGGCCAGCGGTTCGGTCGCCAGCTTGTCGAGGTTCGCCAGGAGCTTGGCGCCCCCGATCGCCTGGAGCTGCTGGGTCTGGGCGTCGGACAGTCCGGCCACGCTCTGGACGATGGCGGAGTCCTGGCCATCAGAGACGGTGAGGTTCTTGTCCTCTTCCGGGTTGACGTCGTTCGGCGCAAGGGCTTCTTCGGGCACCGTGGCGGAGCCCGACGGCTGGGCGACCGACGGAGACGCCGCCAGGCTCGCCGAGTTGCGAAGGTGAGTCGTTCCTAGCGCCTCGGGCGCTCCCGTCCGAATTCGATTGGTCGCCATCTTCCCTCCACCGGCGTGCCGCCGTCCCGTCCGGGCACGGCAACCCTCTTCCGTAATATCTTGGACGGAACAGCGGGCAAGGTTGCAATATCTCACGGAAACTTAAAATCCTCTTGTTGCCGGATTCATCGGTCCCGAAAGGCCCTGCGTCTGCAGCGCGATGTTCCGGACCTGACGACCCGGCGCTGCCCAGGCGCCTGGTGCGTCGGACCTGCGCTCACAGAAGCTCCCCTTCGGGGCAGTGACTTGCAGGGGGCCTTGCCCC
>JAJYIO010000518.1 GCA_021790035.1 bacterium
TGTGTTAAGCACGCCGCCAGCGTTCGTCCTGAGCCAGGATCAAACTCTCCATTGAGTGTCTAGAAGCAGCCGCTCCAGCTCGTCGAGCTAGGCTGCGGACTGCCGACTGAAGAGATGTCTCACCGTTCCGGCAAGCCGGCCGGGGAGACGATCTGGCATTTACCGTCTGGGTCTTGCGCCTTGCGGTGCAGTACCCGTATGACGGGGATGTGCATATGCACTGGCTTTTAGCACGCTGTTGAGTTCTCAAGAAACAGACGCTCACCGTTGGAAGAACTAGCGTTCCCCTCCGGGGCAACCCTTAAACCTTACTCTAGAGTCGCTCTGATGTCAACCCCGTTTCCGGAAGGTTACGAGGCGGCACCACAGTCACTCCAGACACCAAGAGCCTCCTCCGTCAGCCTGGTGGGCGCTAAGAGCGCACGTTAGACCTTCGGAAGTTAGTTCCTCGGTGACGCCCCGGGTCCAGGGCCGCCTTCCGGCGTTCCGTCCCCCTCGGGGCAAGATGAACTCTACGACTGCCGCGAACCGCCGTCAAATCGACGTTCTTACCCGCTCGTGTGCTGGTTCTAACCCGAAGTTACGGGGCCTTAAGATGCCGAGACCGCCGCTGGCCTGCGCTTTCGCGCCGAGCCTGCCGGCGGTTTCTGGCTACTGCTTGCCGAGGGTGAGCGGGATGGCGGCTCCGATGAGGTCGAAGGCTTGTTTCTGGCGGGTGGTGGGCTCGGCGAGGACGGGAACGGCGGCGGGGGTGCCGGCGAAGCGCAGCTCGTTGCGGGTCAGGGTGCCCAGGTGGTCCAGCAGGCCCTGGTAGCTGAGGTAGGGGCGGCCGTGCTCGTCGTGCTGGCGGCGGGCTTTGGCCTCGGCGGATGCCGAGCGCTCGGAGGGCCGGACGGGGTTGTCCTGGGCGGGGGGTTCCTCGTCGGTGTAGGTCAGGGGTGCCCAGGCCTGGCGCAGGTGCCAGGTGAGGTAGGCGGCGAGCATGCAGATCAGCACGTGGCCGCGGACGCGCTTGTCGAGGCGGTGGTAGACGGGGCGCAGGTCGAGGTCGTCGGCCTTGATGTGGCGGAAGTCGCGCTCGACGTGCTTGAGGTTCTTGTAGGCCGTGACGGTGCCGGCGGCGTCGAGTTCGGCTTCGGGCAGCGGGGTGCGGATGACGTAGATCCCGTCGAGCCGGGCCTCTTCGGCGATCTGCTCCTGCTTCCGCTCGAAGGCGAGGCTGGTATCGGTGATGGCGAGTTCGAAGTGCTTGGCCATCTTGTACTTGCCGATGACCTCGCCGGCCTTCTTCCCGATCTCGGCGGCGCCGGCGAGCTTCCCGGCCGCGGCGCGGGCGGCGACCGGGGCCAGCAGTTTCTCGGTGGCGGCCAGGAGGGCCTCGCGCTTGCGGGCGCGCTCGTCGGCGAGGGCGGGGTTGCGGCAGGCGATGAGCCTTTCGCCGGGGAAATCGGGCGAGGTGATCTCGGCGAGGTCCTGCTCGTCGAACAGCGACAGCTGCAGGGGGCCGTCGTCGGCCATGAGCTTCTTGATCGCCGGGGCGCGCAGCGCGGTGATCCACGCGTAGTCCTCGTCAAGCTCGCGGAGCGCCCCGATGCGGGCAGAGGTGATCATGCCGCGGTCGCCGACCATCACCATTCTCTTCAGCCCGAAGGTGTTCTTCACGACGCCGGCGATCTCGGTGAATGCCGCGGGGTCGCCTGTGTTCCCGTCGAGGACCCGGATCGCGACCGGGCGGCCTTCGGGGTCGGTCAGCAGCCCGTACTCGATCTGCAGCTTGCCTTTCTTCCCGTCGCGGGAGTAGCCGCGGGCTCCCAGCGGGCAGTGCCGGCCCTCCAGCCACGAGCTGGACAGGTCGAACATCGCGATCCGGCCCGGGTTCGCGTCCGGGGCGAGGTGGCGGCGGGCGAGCTTCTTCTCGATGCTGTCCTGCCGGGCCTGCAGCCAGTCCATCGCCGCGTACGCCTCGTCGGTGGTCGCGTGCTCGATGCCCAGGTCCGGTCCCAGCGTCGTGTCGTGCCACCAGCCGAGCGTGGACAGCTTCGAGCCGGGGTGCACCACGCGGGAGAGGATCAGGCCCAGGGCGATGTCGCGCTGCGGGCAGGCCGGGCCGAGCAGCCCGGGCAGCCCGAGCTTCCGGGCCATCACCCAGGCGGCGGCGACGTGGCCGTGCGGCGCCGCCCTCGCGATGGTGACCGCGGCCTCGCCGGCGGGGACGAGGACCTCGCCCCTGAGGGCGGCCTCGACCGCGTCGACCACGGCCGGGGGCATCTTCGACATGTTCGCCAGGGTCTCGTGGCGGACCTTGTCCCCGGCGCGGTAGGTGCGGCGCAGCAGCGTCGACTCGTACTCGCGGCGCTGCCCGTCCTTGCCGGTGTGCGAGCTCCTGATCCTGGCCACGTGCATCGCGGTCGGCTGCTCCATCATGCTCGCACAGTAGCAGCGTGCTGGCATGATGTCGCGTGACACGCCGATATTTTCCTGGCTACATCGGGAAGCCGCAGGGAAACTCGCGTGCCTGGTCAGGCACGGGATTCTCGGCTGGAGGCCCCGTAACTTCGGGCTAGAA
>JAJYIO010000519.1 GCA_021790035.1 bacterium
AAGTGACGGTCCCCGCCTCCGGGTCCGTCCCGGCCGGCCTCAGCGTACACACGCTGTCGAACGGCCTGCGCGTCGTCATCAAGGAGGATCCCGCCTGGCCCGTCGTCGCGGTCAACATGTGGGTGCACGCGGGCGGGAAGGACGAGACCGATCGGGTGGCCGGTTATTCGCATTACCTCGAGCACCTGACCAGCCGCGGAACGATCCGTCGCAAGCCGCTGCAGGATCGCCTGGATGTCTTCTACGTCGGCGGCCACAACTCGGCCAACACGTACTACGACCGGACGACGTACTTCAACGTGGTCAAGTCGGAGTACTTCGACGTCGCGCTCGATGCGATGGCCGACATCATGCAGAACGCCACGCTCCTCGAGGAGGGCATCGAGGCGGAGCGCAAGATCGTGACCGAGGAACTGCGCCGATACTACGACAACCCCGACTCGATGGGCTATCGCGAGCTCTTCCGGCTGGCCTTCGCCCCGCACCCTTACGGTCGGCCGGTGATCGGAACGTTCGAGACGCTCGACGGTCTGAGGCGCGAGGACTTCTTCGACTACTACAAGCGGATGTACGTACCGGACAACATGGTCCTTTCGATCTGCGGGGACGTCCGGACCGGCGAGGTGCTGAAAAAGGTCGAAGCTGCGTTTGCGGGGTTCGAGGCGGGCGGTTCCCGGCTCGAGCACCCCCCGCTTCCGGACGCATTCAAGGGCCATCAGGAAGCCACGCTGCGTCTCGATCTGAGGCGATCGTCGGTCCGCCTGGGATTCGTCGTCCCCGGCTGGAGGCACCCGGATCGCTGGGCTCTCGAGGTGCTCGGGAGCATCCTCGGTCTGGGGGCGTCGAGCCGCCTGTGGCAGCGGATCGTGGAGGAGCGGCGCCTGGCCCTGGATGCCCAGGCCGGTCTCCTGGCCCTCGAGGATCTCGGGTTCTTCCACGTCAGCGCGAGTCCCGTGGAGGCCACCGCCGCGTGGCAGGTCGAAGCCGCCCTGCTGGCCGAGATCGTGCGGATCCGGGAGGACGGCGTGAGTGCCGACGAGGTGGAGCGGGTCAAGCGACAGGTTCGCCGGCACGAGCGCTTCGCCGACGAGGATGTGCTCAATCAGGCGCAGGGACTGGGCGAGAGCATGCTTTACGGTGGCATCCGCTACCACACCGAGGCGCTGGAGCGCCTCGATGCCGTGACGGCCGCCGAGGTCCGGGACGTCGCCCGGCGCTACCTGGTGTTCGAGAACCTGACCGTCGTGCGGACCTTGCCCGAGGCCACGCCAGAGCCTCTGGATGTCGACCACGATGCCGTCCAGCGGCTCTGTCAGAACCTGGCCACGGGACAGACGCGGCCCGACTGGCTCGATTTCGGCCAGACCACCTTTGCCCCCGACGAGGCCAACCGGGTGCCGGCTGCGGGCGCCGTGCGAGCGGCGAGCAGCTCCGGGACCGAACCCAGCCGGCAGGTTCTCCCGAACGGATTGACCGTGCTCTTTCGACCCAAGCCCGGAAAAGGAATCGTCGCCATCGCGCTCCACGCCCGCGCAGGATCGCGCTTCGATCCCCCCGGGCAAGAAGGGCTGTCGCAGCTGGCGGCCAGCTTGCCGTTGCTGGGGACGGCCGAGCACTCCCAGGTCGAGCTGGCGCAGCGGTTCGACGACTGGGGCGGCTACCATGGCTTCGGCGTGGACCGGGAGCATCTGTACGGGCGGGTCGTGTTGATTCGCGAAGACGCAGCCGACGGAGCGGAGCTTTTCGGCGAGGTCGTGATGCACCCGCGCTTTGCCCCCGATGACGTGGCCACGGAGAAGGCCAAGCAGCAAGCGCGCATCGAGCGGCAGCTGGATTCGATCGCCGACGTGGCCTGGGATCGCTACTACCAGGCGATCTTTCACGGCAGTCCCTACGAGCACCGCGTCCTGGGCACGCCGGAAGGAGTCGCGGCATGCACGGCGCCGGATGTCGCGGATTTCTGGCGCTCGCACGTGGCTCCCGAGCGTTCGGTCCTGACGATCGTGGGTGACCTCTCGCAGGCCGAGTTCGAGGGTGTGCTGGCGCGGTCGGGACTCGTCGAGTGGTCCTCGGCGAGACGGGCCGGCACCCAGGAGCTTGCACGCGAGGGGAAGATCGGCGTCGGGCCGGACCTCGACACCGACCCCCGGATCGCTGCGCTGGCCCCGACGGCAGGTCTGATCTCCGCCCCCATGGCCAAGCAGCAGGTCCAGGTCGTCCTCGGGGCGCCCGCGATCCCGATCTCTCACCCCGATTACCTGGCGGTTCGGACCCTGGCCAGCCTCGTCGGATTCCGGTGTTTCGTGGATCTCATCTACAACAAGGCGCTCGCCTACAGCACCGGCGGAACCGCATCAGCGCTCGCGCACGCCGGGGTCCTGGCGCTGTTCATCGGCTCGGCGGCCCACAACGCCCAGCGGGTGGTCGACGAGCTCGCGGCCAAGTGGCGCGAGGTCCAGGACGTGCTCGTTGGCGACGAAGAGCTCGGTCACATCAAGGATCGGGTCCTGGGCGGGCAGGCCCTCGCTGACCAGCGGGCCATGGCTCTGGCAGCCAGCTAC
>JAJYIO010000520.1 GCA_021790035.1 bacterium
TCGTCCAGGCCGGCGTGGCGTTCTGATCGCTCCGCGCCAGGCGTAACAGCGCGACCAGATGGGCCGGGTGCGGATTGACGATCGGCCTGGCCCGTCTGACCCGCTCCAGGGCGTCGGTCAACGAGACCCGTTCGGTGCGCATGAGCACCCCGCACATGACCGCGGGCGATCGGGAAATTCCCGCAGCGCAGTGCAGATAGACCTTGGCGTCGAGATCACCCGCCAGGACGTTCGTGATGTACGAGACGGCCCCTTGCAGGCGCTGGTAGCCGAGGTCCCCCTCGTTCTCCCCGTCGGCCAGACCAAAACTCGCCAGATGGACGCCTTGGTGCCGGGCGAAGTAGGCGTCATCGGTCTGGCCGACGCACATGTTGACCACGTGCGTGACGCCTTGGGCCACCAGCTCGTCGGCGTCGAACCGGTCGTCGAACGCCGCGCCCAGCGCTATCGCCGAGGTGATCCAGTCGTAGTCCATGAGGTCATTATCGCCGTTTGGCCGGCAAAAGGGGGAGCTCAGCCGACCGGTTCTTCACCCGGTTCCGGAATCTCGACAAGCTCCTCGGCCTCTCCGGCCGAGGGCAGGGTGAACCAGAATACCGAGCCCTGGCCCGGCTTGCTCCGGCATCCGACCTGCCCGCCCATCGCCTCCACGAGGCCCTTGACGATCGTCAGCCCCAGGCCGGTTCCGCCGTGCAGGCGCGTCGCGCTCATGTCGACCTGGAAGAAGCGGCTGAAGAGCTTGGGCAGGGCGTCCTCCGGGATGCCCGGGCCGGTGTCGACGACCTCGGTCGTGACGTTCGTGCCCTCCGGGTAGATCCGGATCGTCACCCGATCGCCTTGCCGCGAGAACTTCACCGCGTTGGAGATCAGGTTCTCGAGCACCTGGGCGGTGCGGTGAGGGTCGCCCCAGACCGGTGGCAGGGGCTCCGTGATTGCCGTCTTGATGATGATGCCCTCGTTCTCGGCGCGATTCGACTGCTCGTAGAGTACGTCGCGCAAGAGCGCCGGGTAATCGAGAGATTCGGACCGCAAATCCAGCGCGCCGGCCTCGAGGCGGGCCACGTCGAGCAGGTCGTTCACGAGGGCCTGCAAGCGCTCGCCAGCACCCAGGATGTGCTCGATCGCCCCCTTGCCGTCGGGGGTCAGCTCCGCGAAGGCCCCTTCCGAGAGCATTCCCGCATAGCCCGTGATGATGTTGAGCGGCGTCCTGAGCTCGTGGCTGATGAGGGACAGGAATTCGGTCTTGGCGCGGTCCAGGGCCTTGAGCTCGACGAGGGCGGCAAGCAGATCGGCGGTCTTGTTCTCGACTTCCTGCTCGAGGATCCGCTGCCGCTGGACCTGCTCGGTGACCTCGAGGAGCTGGATGGCCATCACGAAGGGGGCCTGGCCCGAGGTTACCGGATAGATCAGACACTCCCAGAACGACTCCGCTTCCCCCTCGCCGATCTGGATCCGGCCGGACCACGCGCCGTCCCGATGCGCCGCCTCGTCGATGGCCCGCTTGAGCGGAGCCACGGTCGTTATTTCGCATTCCCGGGACAGCGCGCAGGGTGCCAGACGCTCGAGCACGGCCTTCCCGGTCGGATTGCACTCCACCACCATGCCCTTCGCGTCGACCCGGAGGACCGCCATCGGCGCCTTCTGCCAGAAGATCTCCCGGTTGCGCACCGACTGGCCGAACTGCTCGGTCATGTCGTCGAAGGCCGTGGCCAGGTCACCGACTTCCCCGACTCCCGTCGGCCCGGCGCGGGCCTCGAAGTCGCCGGCGGCGACCCGCTTGGCCGTGCGGGTGATCCGCGTGACCGGACGGACGATCGCGCGGTTCACCCAGAGCCCGAGCACACCGACCAGGAAGCAGATCGCCCCGAACACGCCCCAGAGGTGGGCAACCGTGGCTCGCACATGGCCGAATGCCTCGTCGGTCGGCTCGCCGACCAGGACGCTGAGACCCGAGAGACGGCTAACATCTCGTGCGACCAGCCACGAGCCACCCGCCCAGCGGACCACTCGGGGAGGGCGGATTCCGGTCGCGAACTGCTCCACGGCCGGCTCGGCGGTCGTCCCCACCTCGAGGTTGGTCCTGGAAGCGTAGACGTAGTGGTGGCGGCTGTCGAGGACGGCCACGAGGCGATGCTCGACCGGCAGGTCGACGAAGGGGCTGGCCAGGCCGCGAGCCTCGAAGTAGGCCAGGAGGATTCCGCCGCCGCCCGGCGCATGGATCGGATAGACGCAAAGGATCCGGTCATCTCGGCGGCTCACGAGGTTCGTCACGACCGGGCGGTTGCCGACCTGGACGCGCCGGAGCCATCGGATGAGGTCGGGTGAAGCGGAGCGGCTTTCCCCGCTGTGCATCACGAGCGCGCCGTCGGGTCCGCGCAATTCCACCGCCACGGCGTCGGGAAGCGCGCGCTCGGTCCGCAGCAGATGCAGGCGATCGACCCGGGGACGGCCCACGAGCCACGGAACGTCCGCGACGGCCGTCAGCGCCCGCGTGCGCTCCGCCAGCCAGTAATCGAGAAGACGCGCCCCCTGGTTGGCCTGGAGCTGGAGGGACTGCGTCT
>JAJYIO010000521.1 GCA_021790035.1 bacterium
GCTATTCAACCAGGAGACCTTCTTCGACCTGGGCGAGGCGCAACGCCGACTCAAGGCCTGGATCGGCTTCTACAACTTCCGCCGAACCCACCACGCCCTGGGCGGCCTCCTGGTCCCCGCCGATCGCTACTTCGGTCGTCAAGACGAGGTCCTCGCCCAGATCGAGGCCGGCCATCCGCCCGAGGGCCTGGGCGAGCCCATCCCGGTCGCTGACCGTCAACTCGACCTCTTCCGCATCACCAGCCGAGGCGGCCAGGTCGAGATCCACCTCATGGGCCGCCGGATCGAGCTGCCCATGAGGTAGCCCTTCCCTTTCGAGCCGGCCGGTGGGCGCGTGGCACCGCCACGGCCCGCCGGCTGGCCACAGGGGGTTCAGGGGGGAGTAGCCACCCTGGCGCGGACGCCTGACCGGGCGGACCGCCGCCTCGGGCTGCGATTCGACACAGACGCGCCCTGGACTGCGCGATATGGCTTGTTTGCTAGAACCCGCCAAAGCACAGGAGGACGCGTCGCCATGAACATACCCGAGTCGGCCCCCGAAACCAAGCCCTCTCTCCTCGCCGCCATCCTCCTGTGGGCGATCGAGATCATCCGAGAACTCGGTTCATGGCCGCGCACCGCCACCGAGGCGATCGCGCTGGTGGGCGCAGGCCGATCGCAGGCCTACGAGACGCTGGCGAGGATCAAGGAGTTCGCCGGCGAGCTTCACCGCCAGCCCGGCCGCCCCGAGGCCGAGCCAGCGCCCGAGGCGACGATCGCCGTCATGCAGCGGGTGCGAGATTTCCTGTTGGCTCACCCGGGCGCTGCCAAGCACGCAGGCCCCCGATCGCGGTATAGCGACACCTTCAGGCGCTTCGTCCTTGATCTCGCCAGCCCCCAGGGCCCAGGTCACGGACTGACCCGCGAGCAGTTCGCCGACGCGGTGGGAATCCCCCCGGGAACCCTGGATGACTGGCTCCGCGAGCCCCCGCCCGCGAGCGCGCCAGAGGCCCCTCCCCCACCCGACGTCCCCACGATCCGGCAGGTCCACGTCAGCGTCATCCTCTCGGAGTGGCCCAACTGGCACGGCACCTTCCTCGACTTCTGCCGGTCTCTCCGGGAACAGCACCGCGTTCCCTACGGCGCTACCTTCATCGGATCGGTGCTCGATGCCGCCGGCCTGCGCCAGCGCCGACCGCCGCGCCAACCCGAGGCTCCCTGGAGCTCCGGCGCCTTCCGGCTGCTCTTCCCGGGCTTCCAGTGGATAGGCGATGGCACCACCCTCGCCATCCGCCTCGATGACCAGTCCTACGTCTTCAACGCCGAGGGCGTAATCGACGCCGCATCCAACGGCCTCGTCGCCTTCGACGTCACCGATACCGAGGATGAACAGGCCGTCGTCGAGGCCTTCCAGCACGGCGTCGAGACCGCCGGTGCGCCCCCGCTCGCCGTCACCCTCGACAACCGGCCTTCCAACCTCACCGCCACGGTCGAGGCGGCCATCGCGCCCGCCGAGCTGCTGGCCTCTACGCCGGCGCGGGGCCAGTCCAAGGCGCCGATCGAGGGCAACTTCGGCCTGTTCCAGCAAACCGCACCGCCCCTGGTCGTTTCCGGCGCCAACCAGCGGGAGCTCGCCCGGTCCATCCTGCAACTCGTCTTGACCACCTACGCCTGGGCTCGCAATGGCAAGCCGCGCAAGCGCCTTGGCGGCCGATCGCCCCGGGACGCCTACCGCGACGATCGGCCCACCCCCGAGCAGATCGACGAGGCCAAGGAGTACATTATCGAGCTGCAACGCCGCCAGGAGCTGATCCGGCGCACCCGCGAGGCCCGACTCGATCCCGTCCGGCTGGCGCTCCTCGATCAGGGGCTGCACGACCTCGACATCCCGGATCCCGACCGGCGCACCGCCCGCTCCCTGGCCTTCTTCACGGTGGATGCCATCATCTACGGCCTCGCGACCTTCGCAGCCAAACGCGAGGCTGGGACGCTGCCCGACGGAGCAGAACCCCGCAGCTACCTTGGCGGCATCATCCGCAACCGCCAGATCCAGGTCGAACTGGAACTCACCGCCAAGCACCTCCTCGAACAGCGTCTGCGGCTGGCCGATCTCACCCTCGCGCCGCTTGCCGGCGAGGCCGATCGCATTCGGGAGACGAACCCCGCGATCGACGTCCCCCGCGAGTTCGTCGACCAGGCCCTGCAAGCCGGCCCGCTCATCGACTTCCGCTTCTGGACCGCTGCCGCCGCAAGCTCTCTGGCGCAGCTGCCCCAGCCGATTGCCCAGGCGCTCTTCGCCGGGCTCACGCGGCGAGTTGTCGCGTCCTTCCATACCGATCCCCAGCGGCGGGCCGATCTGATCGACGCCATCGCCGGGGCAGTGACTGCGACCGCCTGACTGCCGACGAGCGATCCGCCGACCTGGTTAGCGCGGATGGGCGGGTTAAAGCCGATCACCTGTCAAAAACTGGAAGGTGGAAGACCAGCATGCCCATCTCCCACCTTTCAGCCAACCACCCGCCTACCCTGTCCGGCAATTTTTCCTTGGTAGGGGGTTGACAACCGCATCTATCCGCTTCC
>JAJYIO010000522.1 GCA_021790035.1 bacterium
TGGATCTCGATGACGTAGGCAGGGTCGAGCGGCGCGGGCTCCCAGGCCATCAGGACTTGCTGGCCTCTCGGGCTGCGATCGGAGCCGGGGTCAACGCATCGCGCCAGCCCGCCACGATGGCGCGAAGGCTGTCCTCTAGCGGGATCTCGGGTACCCAGCCGGTGACAGCTTTCAGCTTGCCGTGGTCTCCCCGTAACTCGGGAAGGTCGCTCGGCCGCATCCGGAGGGGATCCGTCCGCCGCTCGGGCGAGATCTCCACGGTCGCCTCGAGCAAGCGCTCGACCTCGGCGATAGAGCGAGCCTGCCCGGAGCAAACGTTGTAAGCCTCTCCTGGCTCCCCGCGCTCGGCCAGGAGGGCATAGGCGCGCACGACATCGCGGACGTCCGTGAAGTCGCGCCGGGCCTCCAGGTTGCCGACCTCGAGCACCGGCTCCCGGCGGCCGAGCTGCATCTCGACGAGCTGGCGGGCGAACGAGCTGACGACGAAGCGGTCGCTCTGCCCCGGGCCGATGTGGTTGAAAGCCACGGCGTACAGGACCGGGAGCTTCCAGAGGTTCCACGCCTGGAGGCCGACGTAGTACTGGGCGACCTTGCTGGCCGCGTATGGATTGGCGGGGTTGAAGACCGAACGCTCGGTCAGCGGAAGGTCCGCGGACCGGACCAGGCCGTAGATCTCGGCCGAACCCGCCACCACGACGCGAGGCAGCTCCCGGCAGGCCTGGCGGATGGCCTCGTACAGCGCGAGGGTGCCCAGGACGTTGGTGCGGAAGGTGCTCTCGGGATCACGCACGGAATCCGGCACGAAGGGCTGGCCAGCCAGGTGGAAGACGTGCGTGGGTTGCGCCTCATCCAGGGCTCGCTCGAGGGCCGGCCGATCCGCGAGGTCGGCCGAGTGGACCGCGATCCGCGCTCGCTCCTCGCGTGACAGCCCGCCCGGAGCGGCGTCACCGGGACGAACGGTGCCGTGTACGGAATAGCCCAGATCCAGCAGGTGCCGGATCAGGTGCTGGCCGACGAATCCGGCGCTGCCCGTGACGAGGGCCGTCCGGGGACGATCGAGAGTCATCGAGAAGATCTTACCAGGTACCTCCCGAGCGCATCCTCCCACGCCGGCAGGGGAGTCTCGCCGGCCACCTGCCAGGCCCAGTTGTCGAGCACGCTGTAGGCTGGCCGCGGGGCTGGACGGGCGGAGTCGGCAGTCGATTGCGGGAAGACGGGCGTATCCACCCCGGCCTGGCGAAGGATCTCGCGGGCGAAGTCGAACCAGGTGGCGATCCCCTGGTTGGTCAGGTGGTAGACGCCGTACCGGCGGGTCGTCACCAGCCGGGCGATCGCCCGTGCCAGGTCCCCGGTGTACGTGGGCGAACCGAACTGATCGCCGACCACCTTCAGCTCTGGCCGCTCGCGGCCCGCCTTGAGCATCGTGGCGACGAAGTTGGGACCGTGCTCGCCGAATAGCCAGCTCGTGCGCACGACGTAGTGCCGCGGAATCCGCCGGACCGCGATCTCTCCCGCGAGCTTGCTCTGGCCGTAAACGCTCAGGGGATGGGTCGGGTCCCACTCCCGATAGGCCCGGCCCGCCCGGCCGTCGAACACGTAATCCGTGCTGACGTAGAGCAGATCGGCCCCCGTGATCTCGCATGCGCGGGCCATGGCCTGGGCGAAAAGGGCATTGGTGCGGTGCGCGAGCAGGGGCTCCACTTCGGCCTGATCGACTCGCGTATGGGCGGCCAGTTGGACCACGACCTCGGCGTCCTGGATCATCCGGGCGAGGGCCTCGGGATCCCAGCTCTCGAACGTATACCGCTCGTAGCGGACCTCGCCGGGGAGCGCGAGCACCGCGCGGTCCCGCGTGCCACATCCGGCCACCTCGTGGCCGACATCGAGAAAGGCGTCCGCCACGGCGTGGCCCAGCATTCCCGAGATTCCGCAGACGAATGTTCGCATGGTGTAAAAAAGCTCTTGATCTTCGCGTGTACGATGATTAAGATAACAGAGTCACCCAACTTAAGATTATATTAACTACAGTCCAGGTTCGCACCACCACTTGCACTCACGGTATTCCCTGAACCGGCATCGTATCCCCGAAGCACCGATGGGCACGCGCAGCGTGCCGAGGGAGGAACCGACAATGCCCACATGGACGACCGACTGGACCGTCGAGCCCACGCGCGACTCGAAGATCCGGCTGCCTTTCTAGGCCGATAGCGCCAGAACACCGGGATCGCCATCCTGCGGGTTCGGGCCTGGATGAAGCCCCGCTTCGGCGGGGCTTCGCCATCGCCGGCTCCAGAGCCCTACCGCGTGAGGCGGTGAACGGAGACCCCGACCGGCGTCACCTCGACCATCGCGGCCTGGCGATCCGAGAGCAGGATCTCCTTGAAGCCGTACCAGGTCCGGGTGTAACTGCGATGGCCGGTCCCCGAAAAGATCGCCGCGATGTGAGCGGTACGGAACAGGTGCGCGACGCGTCGCGCTTCGGGCCTATAATCCAGGCCATCGCGGTAGTGGAGCCGGGGATCGAACGGAGGGATCTCGAAGCACG
>JAJYIO010000523.1 GCA_021790035.1 bacterium
GAGGAATCCACCGAGCTTTACTACCGCATCGACCGCATCATCCCGGCCCTCAAAAAGGGCAAGGAGGAGGATTACGACGTGGAGGAGAAGACCCGGTCCTCCTTCCTCACCGAGAAGGGCGTGGGCCACGTGGAGAAGCTCCTGGGGGTCGAGAACCTCTACGACCACAAGAACGTGCAGCTGGTGCACCACGTCCAGCAGGCCCTGAAGGCCCACGCCATCTTCAAGCGGGACGTGGACTACATCGTGAAGGACGGGGAAGTGGTCATCGTGGACGAGTTCACGGGCCGCCTCATGCCGGGACGGCGCTATTCGGACGGCCTGCACCAGGCCCTGGAGGCCAAGGAGAAGGTCAAGATCGAGGCCGAGAACCAGACCCTGGCCACCATCACCTTCCAGAACTTCTTCCGCATGTACAAGAAGCTCTCCGGGATGACGGGCACGGCGCTCACCGAGGAGGCCGAGTTCGGCAAGATCTACGACCTCGAGGTCACGGTGATGCCGACCAACCGTCCCATGGTCCGGCGCGACCAGCCCGATGTCGTCTACAAGACGACCGAGATCAAGTTCGAGAAGGTTGCCGACGACATCGAGACGCTCCACGAAGACGGACGCCCCACGCTGGTCGGCACGGTCAGCATCGAGAAGTCCGAGCTCCTCTCGGCGATCCTCAAGCGCCGCGGGGTTCCGCACACGGTCCTCAACGCCAAGTTCCACGAGCAAGAGGCCCGCATCGTCGCCCAGGCCGGGCGCTTCAAGGCCGTCACGATCGCCACCAACATGGCTGGTCGGGGCACCGACATCATCCTCGGAGGCAACCCCGAGAGCCTGGCCCTCGACCTGCTGCAACAGCGCGGCTACCGCGGTCCCGACGACGCGCCCGCCGAGGAGTTCGAGAGGGCCCGCCAGGATGCATACGCCGTCTGCAACGACGAGCGCACCAAGGTGGTGGAGCGCGGCGGCCTGCACATCATCGGCACCGAGCGTCACGAGTCGCGGCGCATCGACAACCAGCTCCGGGGCCGCTCCGGGCGCCAGGGCGATCCCGGGTCCACGCGCTTCTATCTGGCCCTCGACGACGACCTGATGCGCCTCTTCGGCGGCGATCGCATCGCCCGGATGATGGAACGCCTCAAGGTTCCGGACGACGAGGCGATCGAGCATGGCCTGGTGACCCGGGCGATCGAGAACGCCCAGCGCAAGGTCGAGCTGTACCACTTCAACATCCGCAAGAATGTCCTCGAGTACGACGACGTCATGAACAAGCAGCGCGAGATCATCTACGCCGAGCGCCGCAAGGTTCTCGAGGGCGCCGATCTGCGCTCGAACGTCCAGGAGATGCTGCGCCGCACGACGGATGCACTCACCGACCAGTACGTCAATCCAGGCCTGCACCACGACGAGTGGGACATCGCCGGCCTGCGCCAGTCGGTCGGAGGCCTCTCGCAGCTCCTGGCCCGCAACCTCACCATGGACGAGCTTCGCGGCCGCGGCGTGGAGGACCTCAAGGGCTACCTCTTCGAGCAGGTCACGATGGCCTACGAGGTCAAGGAGGGTGCGGTCGGCGCCGACACGATGCGCCAGCTCGAGCGCTACCTGCTCCTGCGCATCATCGACCAGCGCTGGATCGACCACCTGCACGACATGGACGCACTGCGGGAGGGCATCGGCCTGCGGGCCTACGGCCAGAAGGATCCGCTACGCGAATACAAGCGCGAGGCCTTCGAGACCTTCCAGGACCTCTTGAAGAGCATCCAGCTCGACTTCGTCCACCAGGCCTTCAACATCCAGCTCGTGTACGACCTTCCTCCCGCCCTCCAGCTGCAGCACATGCACGCCAGCGGGCCCGATATCGACGAGGACATGCCGGGCTGACGCGCTGAAGCCCGCGGACCCATCTTTCGCCCGAACCGATTCCAGACGAACATTTAACGCCGCGCCAAGAATGTCGCGGCACCGAGCCGGCTACAATGACACCAGCCGAGCGGGAACGGCCACTCTATAGCGAGGACCGGTAAACATGAACATTCGCTCGGCCAGCGCGAGCCCGACGAGTCCCCTCGACGGAGCCCACATGGGGCATGGTGCGCACAAGGCGCACGGCCACCACGGCGGCGGGGGCGGCAAGAGCGACAGCACGACGGACGATCCGACCAATCCGCTGTCGCCCGACTACGATCCCACGCTCGATCCCAACTCGCCGCTCTTTGGCGGCGCCTCCGCATCGCAGACGTCCGGGATCCTCGGAACCGATCAGCTGAGCTTGAGCCGCTAGCCGGACGGATTCCACTCGCAAGGCCCTTGGTACAGACCAGGGGCCTTCAACGTTTTCCGGCCGCGAGCCGGCCCGAGCTGCCCCCACGTCTCCATCGTTTCTTACCCCAAGGATAAGAAAGATCCGCCCGCGCTCGCCGATAAGCTCTCCGGGATAGGGAGTAAACAGGCCGAACAGGGCCAGAGGAGGGAACAGATGAAGATTTCGAACAACGCTGCAGTTCTCGCGCACGGTCAAGCCGCGCGTCCGGCAGCGCAGGCTCACG
>JAJYIO010000524.1 GCA_021790035.1 bacterium
GAGGAACATCACCTGCTCGCGGATCTCGAGGCCGCGGACGCGGGCCACAAGGCGGTGGACATAGAGCTCCATGCGCGACCCGGAGCCGACCTGCAACAGCTGGAGCGCGTACCCTTCATCCAGGCACGGAATCAGGGTCGAGCGCTCGGGAAAGGCCATGGCCCTTTTCATCCATCTTCCCGTAGAGGTACGGGACGAGGAAGTATGGGGGATCGCCTGCCGGCGATCGCGCTGACATACACGAGCGTGAGCTTCGCCATCTTGTTCCTGGCAGGCAACGCCGGATCGGCGGCCCGCTACGTCTACGGCATCGGCCCGCTGGCGCTGGCGGCGGGTTGCTGGCTGGCCGAACGCCCCCGGTGGGCATGGGCGATCGTCATCTACTCGGCGGTGCTGCTCGCCGTGCTCGCCCGTACCTTCGCGCTGGGGCAGTGGGTGGCGTGAGGCCGAGGCGCAAGCGGTCAGGGGCTGACGACCTTCAGGGGAACGTCATTGCTGGTCTGAGCACCCCCATCGCCATCGGCGTACTGGGCCGTCACGTAGATCTCGAAGCTGTCCGTGCTTGCGGTCGCGGCGATGCTATTCAGGTCAATTGCGCTCGGGCCCATCTGGTACGTGGGCTGCAGCACGCTTTCGAAGGTGAAGTTCCCGTTGGCGACGGACGCGGTTCCGATCGGTATGTCCGGGAGTTCCTTGAAGAAAAGACCGGCCGAGTAGACGGAAATGGTGGCCATGGGCGCAAAGACGCCCGGATCGGCGGTCCCGGAGACAGTGAATGACTTGCCTATGACCAGCGGATTCGGCTGTACCGCCGCCCAGAGGTGAGGGAGAGACGCCGAGCCAGGCGCCCCACCGCCTCCTCCGGGCGCCGAGGTCGATCCGAAAGCGGGCCCCCGCAAGGAGCAGGAGGTGAGGACAGCAGCCAGGCCCGCGGCCGGAAGAGCGAAGCCTACTGGGCGCATGGTTTAGAGACGGTGCCAACCACGCGTCCGCCATCCTGGGTGATGATGTAGGTGGTGTGCGAAAAGCCGGATGGGGCCGGATGCCCGGGGGCGCTTGCGGGCAGTGGCACCCCCATGCCGCTGCATCCCGATCCCGCGGCATCAAGATCGACCACGAAGAACTTCTCGGTCTCGGGGACCTGCGGATCGTGATAGTTGGCTCCCAGGTATTTCGCCCTCGCCGTCACCATGTCAATGAGCTGAGGGGTCGAAGAGAGGGTGCTAGGCCCGGAAAGGCCCTGCGCAACCTTTGCCGCCTGATCTGCCGTTATCGCCGTACCCAAGGATGAGCCCGACGTGCCAGGGCCAAGCCCCAAGCCGCACCCGGCCGCAACTGCAGCCGCGACGACGGTGAATGCCTGCCTGCGGTCCATTAGATTGATCCCCTTTCCTCAAGGCACTAGTTGAAGTTTATCCATCCATAGGCCTGGGATCCCCACGTCGGAGCATCCAAGGTATGGCCCCCCTTGTCGCAATCGTAGGTCGAGTTGTCGGGGGCCGACGGGAACCCGTTACCCCCGTCGGTGTCGTTGTAGCGAAAGTTTATCCAGGAGCCTTGGACTACCACCGGCTCGCAGGCTCCACCGCTGCTGTCGGCGATGTACGACTGCTCATAAGGCTGGCCAGCGCCGGCCTGACTGCCGTAGATTTGCCAAGGCCCGAAGGTGTAGGCGGCAACGCCCTGGATCCAGAGGACGTTCTCCCACCAGCTCGATCCGTTCCCCGAGGAACTTCGCTGGAGGGCGTTGGCGATCTGGTCGCCGTAGTACTGGGTGGGGTCCATGGCATATTGGCAGTGCTGAGTGCCGTCGGTAGTCATCGCGCAGGCGAAGAACGCGGCCTCGTAGCCGGAAGTTGTCAGCGCCTCTCTCTCACCCCCGAAGATGTAGCCGGTCCCGTCGCGCATCCAGGCCTCGAGGCCGTCCACGTCGTACTGCCCGGTGGTGCCCAGGTTCGCCCTGTTGTTAATGACCCACGTGTTCGAAATCACGGCCCACGGATCCGTCGCAGTCGAAGGTACCGGGGCGTAGAAGGCCGCCTGCGCGACGGAGGGGGAGGCCAGGACCGGAGCCGCAGCTCCCAAGAATCCGGCGCAAACCAGAGCCGTGACACCAACGATACGGGTTCGCATTATCCCCCCAACAAACCTCGAACGGTGCGTTACCTGCTCATGGTAGCCCCCCCCCTTTTGGCCGAAGCAATGACACGTCACATAAAGAAACGGTAGTTTACATCAAAGCGTTGGCAGTGAGCGCCAGGACAAGCCTTCTTGGCCTTTTGTCTCAGCGACCGGAGAGGTTTTCCAGCAGCTCCAGCCAGGTCTTTCCCACCTTGTCTGACGACAAGGATGACAGCCTAGACCGCTGCGCAGCAAGGAGTTTCTGGCGCAAGGGCGCGTCGGTGGCGGCCAGGTGGGCAATCTCGGAGACGATCGCCGGATCCTTGCTCCGCACCAGTATTCCGGCACCGCCCAGGGTCTCGGGCACGCTGCCGCCGGCAAAGGCCACGATCGGGACATCGAACAGCATGCTCTCT
>JAJYIO010000026.1 GCA_021790035.1 bacterium
CGCGAGGTCCTGGGCCTGGCCTATGCCGCTGCTCGCCGGCCGGATGCCGCGAGGGCGGTTTTTCGCACCCTCTTGGCAGAAGATCCGGGCAACGCCCTGGCCACCGCGGCCCTCAAGCGTCTGGCGCCGCCTCCGATCGATCGCGTCCTGGATGGGGTGGCGGCTGGCTTGAAGGGCGAGCTGGCGGTCATGTTTGCCCGTCTGCGCCAGGGGCCGGTGACCGAGGCCGAGCTGGCCGAGGCCTTGAACCAGGCGGGCTATCGCCGCGTCCTTCTCAAGGCGCTGGTTCGCGAGCTGGCTTCCCGCACCCAGGTCGGGGCCGTGCCCCTGGTACGTGTCAGCCCCGAGTCCCTGTCGCTCGATCTGGCCACCCTCGATGCCCAGCCCCGATGAGGAATTCCGCATGGACCCGATGATGGAGACCGATATGCTCGAGACGGAATCGCCGAGCCTGGCGATCGAGCCGCCGCTTCCGGATCCTCCCGGCGACATCGCCCCTGAGACGGCCGAGGTCGCAGACGCCGACTTCATGGATGCCGACATGGCCCCTGACGTCACAGATGCTTCGCTGGCAGCCGAGATGGCCGAGGTCGCAGACGCCGACCCCATGGATGCCGAGCCAGCCCATGAAGTCTCGGATGCCGAGATGGCCCCTGACGTCGCAGATGCCCCGCTGGCAGCCGAGATGGCCCCTGACGTCGCAGATGCTGATCCGGCGCCGGCCGCATCCCTGGAGCTCCGGTCTCGCGAGGATCGCTTCCTGGCCGAGGGCATCATCCGCGCCCTCAAGCTCGGCCTGGTGCCCCAACGCGGGATCGAGCGGATCGTCGTCGGGCGCGAACGCGAGGCTCAGCAGCTGCGGCGGGATCTCGACTACACGGTCTCGGGTGGGTCCGGAATCAAGTTCCTGTCGGGCGATTACGGGTCGGGCAAGACCTTCATGTGCAGCCTCGTGCGCGAGGAGGCCTGGCAGCGGAACATGGTCGTCAGCGTGGTCGAACTGGGGCGCAACGCGCCGCTCTATCGCCTCGACGCCGTCTACCGGCAGATCATGGCGGGTCTGCGCACCCGGGAGCTGCCGTATGCCCCGGCATTCGACTACCTGATCCAGCAGTGGCTCTTCGGCCTGGAGCAGGAGGTCCAGACCGAGAATAACCTCGATCCGCTGGTCGACGCCGACCGCGAGCGCATCGGCGAGCTGGTGGGCCAGCGCATCAATGCCCACCTGGCCAAGGTGAGCGTCTTCGACTCGTCGTTCGCCAACGCGTTCCGCGGGTATTACGCAGCCCAGATGCGGGGCGACTCGATGACGGCCGATGCGGCGCTGGGGTGGCTGCGCGGCGAGCAGAACATCCCGCAGGAGCTCAAGGGCAAGTTCCACATCAAGGGCGGGGTCAACAAGGACAACGCCTTTGCCTTCCTGCGCGCGATGATCGCCCTCGTGGTCTCGATCGGCTATGCCGGCCTGGTCGTGATCCTCGACGAGACCGAGCTGATCCGCAGCGTCAACCGGGCCGACGCCCGCCGGGCCGCCTACGAGAACCTCAAGCTCCTCGCGGACGCGGCGGGCCAGGGGGCGCTGGGCCACTGCTACGTCCTGGTGACCGGAACGCCCGAGCTGTTCAGCGATCCGCAGAAGGGCATCCCGAGCTACCCGGCTCTGGCCGATCGCCTGCGCTCTCGCCATCCGGCCGTCGAGGGGCGGGCCGTGACCGAGGTGCGCGGAGCCATCCTGCAGCTCGACGGGTTCAGCGCGGAGCGGCTGGTGGAGATCGCCCGGAAGGTGCGCGACATCCACGGCTTCGCCTTCGACTGGGAGCCGCGCCATCGGCTCGATCTGCGGGTCCTCAAGGATCTCGGCGGCCGCCTGTCGGCCAAGCTGGGTCAGGAGGCACGTACCTTTCCCCGCGGCTTCCTGAAGACCATGGTCGACATCCTCGACATCTGCGAGCAGGATCCGACCTACGATCCGCGGTCGGACTTCGCGCCCGATCGCGAGGCCGTGGCCGCCATCGCTTCGGTCGAGAAGACCGAGGCCCACCTGCTGGATTTTTGATGCCCTCAGGCCTGGAAGGTGAAAGGCGGCGTTGCCGCCCCTGGATGTGGTGAATTTCTTATGAAGCCCCCCCCTGCGGTCGATCCCGTGATGCGTCTCGTGCCGCTCCTCCGCGGCCGTGTGGCCGAGCGTCTGGGCTGGGCCGATTTGCGGACGGCGCAGAAACTCGCCATCGACCCCATCCTCGACGGTCACAACACGCTCATCCTGGCACCGACGGCCGGCGGCAAGACCGAGGCCGCCTTCTTGCCTCTGCTCTCGGCCCTGTATGACGAGAAGGCGGTGGCGATCTCCGGGCTCTACGTCTCGCCCCTCAAGGCCCTGCTCAACAACCAGCAGCCGCGCCTGGCGGCCCTTGCGGACATGGTGGGGCGCACCGTCTTCTGCTGGCACGGTGACGTCGACGATACCGAAAAGGACGGATTTCGCCGCGATCCCGCGGACCTGCTGATGATCACGCCGGAAAGCCTCGAGGGATGGCTCCTGGCGGGTCGAGACCGCATGTTCTCCGAGCTGCGGGCCATCGTCGTGGACGAGGCGCACGCCTTTGCGGGCAGCGAGCGGGGCGATCACCTGCTCTCGCTGATCGAGCGCTGTGCCGCCGCGTCGCGGCACGATGTCCAGCGCATCGGACTCTCGGCGACGCTCGGCAACCCCGAGGCTTTGCTCGCCTGGCTGTCGGGGCCCAGCCGCCGGCCGCAGACGGTCGTCGATCCCCCGCGTGGCGGCATCCGGCGCTACTTCACGCTCAAGTACGTCGGCGGCGGCGATCCATCGGCCATCGCGGCCGTGGCGGCGCCCTTCGCCGCGGGCAAGGCCACGATGTTCTTCACCGACTCGAGGCGGCAGACCGAGGCCCTGCGCCCGGCCCTGGCCGCGTGCGGCATTCCGGTCAAGGTCCACCACGCCAGCGTCGATCGCCGCCTGCGCGAGCAGGCCGAGCAGGGCATCCAGCGCGATGCGTCGTGCCTCCTGTGCACGAGCACCATGGAGCTCGGCGTGGACGTCGGCGACCTCGATGCCGTCTTGCAGCTCGACGCGCCGACCTCGGTCGCCTCCTTCCTCCAGCGGATGGGTCGCAGCGGTCGACGCGGCGAGCCGGGCCAGATGGTCGTCCTGGCCGATGATCCCGAGGGGTTCCTGCGGGCGATCGCCCTGACCGAGCTGGCGCGACGCCGCTGGGTCGAGCCGGTCATGCTGACCCGGCGGTCGTGGGGCCCTTATGTGCACCAGATCCTGGCGATGGTGGTCGCGGCGGGACGCCTGGATGCGGCGGCGGGCTTTTGTCAGCTGTCGCGCTGCTGGGCGTTCTCTGGCATTCGCGAGGCGGAGTTCGGGGCCCTGGTCGATCACCTCTGCGGGCTGGGCCTGCTCGAGCGCGTCCGCCACCAGATCCAGCTCGGCTTCGGCGCCGAAGAGGAGTTCGGCGATCGCGGGTTCGCCGCGCTGTGTGCGGTGTTCGACGGGGGCGCGCCCCAGGTCGCGGTCGAGGCGGGCGGCGAGGCCATCGGAAGCCTGGATCGCGGCTTCGCGCGCAGGCTGACTCGGGGGGCGGCCTTCAACCTGGCGGGCAACACATGGAAGGCCGGCGCGCTGGACTTGCAGCGTGGCAAGCTTTCGGTGGCAGCGGGAGATGCCGCCGAGATCGGTGCGTTGCCGTCGTGGCGCGGAGCTCCATCCACCGCGATGGCGGCCGAGGTGGCATCCGAGATCCGGGCGATCCTGCTCGGCGCCCCGGCGCCGGATTACCTCGATCCCCCCGAGCGAGAGCAACTCGAAGAGCTCCGGGACCTGGCCGTCTCGGCCGGCCTGGCGGAGGCGACGGTTCCCGTAGAGATCGGCAGCTCCCGTCTGGTGCTGTGGACCCTCGCCGGCGAGCGGATCAACGCCGTGCTGGGAACGGCAGTGTCTCTCGAGCTCGAGTGCAAGGCCTCGTGGACGTGGAGCCGGATCGTGCTGCGGCTGGCTCCCGGCGAAGCCGCGGGCCGGGCGGCTGGTAGCAGGGTGGCTGGTGGCCGAGGGGCTGCCGCGTTTGAGCAGATGGAGGCCGCCTGGGAGCGGCTGGGGGCCGCTGGGCTGTCCCGGGGCGAACGGAGTCGGATCCTCGCGGCGATTCCCGATCGCACGGGATCGAGGTTCACGCGATACCTGCCCGATGAGCTGGCCAGCGAGGTCAAGGCGGCGGCCTTGGTCGACATCGACGGGGCCGCGGCGTTCGCCAGCGTCCATCGTCTGGCCGAGGGTGGGGCAGTGCTGGGGGCCCGATCGGAAGCAGGATAGGCCGGACAGGCCTTGCATGTAACGCTGGCCGGTCTCGGCTATCCGCACAACGACCTCGAGGACCGCCGGACGAGCGCCCGGCTGAGCCGCGCATCGCCATGGAGCGCGCCGACCTGAACCAGAAGAAGCAGGGAGTCGAGGCCACGGTGCCAGCGACCACTTTTGTGAAGCCCCTTCGAGTTTTCGCATAGGAATGCTACCAAGCGGGCAAATAGTTATTACATGGCCACGATCCGAGACAGCCGAGGAACCACCTGCAAGGTGGCTCCCGCTGGCTCTTACCCGCCCGGGAGTCGCCTGGCGTGGCCGGGGACGCTCGACCTCGGCCTCGCGCAGAGCCAGCTGGTCCTCTCTCCCGAGGCCAGAACCCATCATGCGGCCGGGCCCGAGAACTCGACCGCGGCGTCTCCGTTTGACGTGCGATCGGCCAAGAACGGGTCCAAGAACGCCAAGGACGTCGCGTCCGCGCCGTCCAAGATCAGCGCGCTGGTCAAGCTCGTCAAGGAATTGAAGGACTTCGAGGAAGTCGGCGGCGAGACGGCCAGCGCGGCCGAAGGCGCCGAGGTCGCCACCGAGGAGATCGAGGAAGAGGTCGAGACGGCTGAAGCCAGCGGCAGCGCCGCTGGTGTCGCACCGGTGGCCGCAGCGGGCAGCACGGCCGAGGCCGCGGCAGCCGGAGCCCCTGCCCCGGTGGAAGGCAGCGCGATCGGCAAGGCTGGCGCGTTCTTCAAGACCGGCCTGGGGATCCTCGGGACGGCGGCAGGGGCTGCGCAGGCCGCTTATGGCGGCACCGAGCTGCGCGATGGCAAGACTCTCAACGGCGCGGCCGACATCCTCGGGGGGGGGCTCAACCTGACCGCAGGCGTCTCGCAGCTGTCGTCGACGGTCAGCGGCGGCGTGGCCGGTGCGCTCCGGTCCGTCGGGGCGGTCGACGCGATCGGGTCCAAGGTTCCGGTCGCCGGTCCGCTCGCGGGCGCGGCGGCCGTCATCGGCGGCGGCGTGCAGATATACCAGGGCTTCGAACAGCACAACAGCGAGAAGGCGGCTCTTGGCGGCGTCAAGGCCGTCGCGGGCGGCATCATGGTGGCCGGAGCCTTCCTGGACGGCACCATCGCCGGGGCCCCCGCGGGAGTCGCTCTGAATGCCGCGGGCGGCGTCATGCTGCTCGGGGCCGCCGCATGGGAAAACCGCAAGTCCATCGAGGGCTGGGTCTCGTCGGGGAGCAGCTGGGTCGGCCACGAGCTCAGCCAGCTCTAGGCTTGTTTCAGGTTGACCTGACCCCGGCTTACGCCCGCGCCCCCTCGCCCCACGTACAGAAGTACGCTTCGGCTTCTTGCGGGCGCGCTCGGGTTCAAGTCAGCCGGCAGTCGGTCTCGATGGCACGGCCGATCTCGGTCAGCCAGGCCTCCAGATCGACTTGTTGCGGCTTGCCTGCCGGCTTGCGCCAAGAGACCACGCGGTCGTGGCGGGCCTTCTTGGTCGGCTTCAGGCGGTTGTAGGATTTCTGCGCCGGCTCGAGGATGACGGTGCCGCCTGGCTCGAACCCGGCCTCGACCAGGAGCGTGCCCAGGTCCCCCCAGGCCGATAGGTTCGTGGCGGCGAAGCACAAGGACAGCCACGCCCCGGGTTTGAGCACGCGCCGCATCTCGGCCAGGGCCGCGCCCATGCCGGACTTCCAGTGGTCGAGGGTCAGGTGGCGCGTCCGGTTGATGACGATCTCGTCGCCATGCCAGGAGGTGTCGAGCTCGAGCCAGGATTCCCACAGGAAGTTGAGCTCGGCATATTGCACGGCGTCAAGGTAGGGTGGATCGGTGAAGATGTAGTCGATGCACCCGTCCGATAGGGGCAGTCGACGCGCGTCGGCTCGGGCGATGCAGGGTCCGGGTGGCCTCCGAGCGGGCGCGACCTCGGCCCGGCCTATTCCCCCCGGCACCGCCTGGACTGCATCGCCCGCTGCCAGAAGGTCCCCATCTGCCAGCATGGCCTTGCCGGCCAGCACGGCCTCGACTCGTCGGGTGAAGCCGCTGAAGACGTTCCGCTCGACGAAACGGCGCGGCACGTAGTACGTCCCCTTGGCGTAGCCGCCACCCCCCTCGCGGACCTGCTGCATGGTGGTGGCCGAGAACACGTGGGCGCTGAACGCGAAAAGCAAGACATCGCGGGCGTCGGGATCTTCCACCTCCCCGATCGCCTCGAGCAGGGCCGCCATCGCACGCAGGTTCCGGGGCGTGAATAGCTCATCCACCGTCTCGAAGCTCGAGGTCCCGTTGCGCCAAGTGTCTCCCCAAGGGCCGTCGCGGTGCATCATCCGGACCGTCGGGAATCGACTCGAAACCGGGCTGCGCCCGATGGTGGCGAGTTCGGCTCGATCGCGATCGGTCGCCGGTCGCCGGGCCTTTCCACAACCTCGGCAGCGGTATGCGATCTCCGTCGGCACGGGTGCCGAGCGCGGCTCCCCGTGGTCATAGAACGTCGCGGTCAGTTCGGCGATTCCGCCACAGCAGTCGCAGGGCGTGGCATACAGCCGCCCGATCATCGCGACCTGGCCGAAGGACGCGGCGGGATCGCGCCCATCCGGGTCGCTTGCATTCTGGCTCTGCGCCGGGCCTTCGAGCTGGCCGAGGTTGCCCGCAATCTGGCTCGCCAGTGCGTTCCCGGGGCAGCCGAGGTCCCCCGCGGCGGCGATCAGATCGCGGTCGGAAAGAGCGCGAGCGCGGGCCAGGACCTGGCCGAGGGCGGAGCGCACTCGGTCCGGGTCCGCCGGCTCGCTGTAGTGCCGGGCTATGAAGACCGCCGCTGGCGATCGGTCGAGGGCGATGGCAGGGCGGCCCTCCTGGCTGGCGATCGCCGCCGTGCCTCCCGAGCCGCAGAAGGGATCGAGCACCAGGTCGCCAGGTCGCGTATGGTGGCGGATGAAGGCGCGAATCGCGTCGTGCGGCTTCTTGGACCAGTAGGCGTGCATGCCGTAGAGCGCGCCGGTCTTCGAGCAGGCCAGAGGCCCTGCGAGCGGAACGACGTCCAGCGGCGGCTCCGCGTGCGCGCAGCGCTTCGAGTAGCTGGCCGGATCTCCTGCGACCCCGGCGGCAGGGAACATCGGCGATCGAGCGGGTGCGGTCATCGGTGCTCGGTCATCTAAACAGATTCACCTTGATCGTCATCCCTTCCGCCATGCTCCGTAAACCGCTGCCGTACCTCACGTGCTCGCCGCGTAGGCAGCGAGACGGCGCGACCGAACTGGCGCCCGGAGGTGTGAAGCGCCTGCTCATGTACTTGCCGTGTACGCTGCGCGGGCGTTTTGCGGATTTCCTCGCCCGGCGGACGTCTTCCAATCAAGGTGAAGCTGTTCGGCGCCCATACGGCGTGCGCGAGGTCCGAGAACACCAGGCAAGCGTGGCCATGGCGTAATTCTAGCTCGGACAGGATAAACTGATCGAATGAATCCGAGCCTTTCGACCCCCGCTGCCCCGCCAGACGTCATGTCGTCCACCCCGCTGCTGGTCGCCGCGGCGCGTCGCCAGGCCTGCAAGCGCGCTCCGGTCTGGATCATGCGGCAGGCGGGCCGCTACCTCCCGGAGTACCGGGCGGTGCGCGAGACGGTCAGCTTCATGGGGCTTTGCAAGACTCCCGAACTCGCAGCCGAGGTCACGATCCAGCCCGTCGATCGCCTCGGCGTCGATGCCGCCATCCTGTTCTCCGATATCCTCATTCCGCTCGAGGCGATGGGGCTCGAGGTCGAGTTCACGGAGCGGGGCCCGCGCCTTCCGGCCCCGGTTCGCGACCGGGCGGCGATCGATCGTCTGGTCGTTCCCGATCCCGCCGAGAAGATGCCCTTCGTCGCCGCGGCCATCCGCATCATCGTAGAGCGACTGGCTGGCCGGGTCCCGGTCATCGGATTCGCCGGAGCGCCGTTCACGCTGGCCTGCTACGCGGTCGACGGCGGTGGCAGCAAGGACTTTGCCCGGACGCGAGCCATGATGCACTCGGCCCCCGCCGACTTCGCCGCGCTGCTGGATCGCCTGGCGGATACCGTCGCGGCCAGCCTCGAGGCCCAGGTCGATGCCGGCGTGGGGCTGGTCCAGATCTTCGATTCGTGGGGCGGAAACCTGTCCGAGGGGCAGTGGCGCACGTTTGCGCTGCCCGCGACGGCCAAGATCGTTTCGCGGCTGCAGGCCCGGGGGGTTCCGGTCACGCTATACCTCGGCGGCGGGCCGCACCTGATCGACGCCATGGCGGACACCGGCGCGGACGTCCTCGGTCTCGACTGGCGGGTGGACCTCGAGACGGTGCTCGATCGCCTCGGGGATCGCGTGACGGTCCAGGGCAACCTCGATCCCACCCTGCTCTATGCCCCACCGGCCCGGATCCGCGAGGAGGTCGCCCGGATCGCCCGCGGGGTCGCGCAGAGGCCGCACATCTGGAATCTCGGCCACGGCATCCTCCCGGACGTTCCGGTCGAGCACGCCCAGGCCTTCGTCCGCGCCTGCCAGGAGATCCAGGCATGACCGAGCCGAGGTCTGCCGGCGCCGAGCCGGCGACGACCCGGCGCCCCTTCTCGGTTCCTCGCGACCTCCTCGATCGTTACAACCAGGCGGGCCCTCGCTATACCAGCTATCCCACCGTGCCCGAGTGGAGCGCCGGGTTCGGCCCCGAGGAGACCTTCGCCGCGCTCGACGCCAATCGCGAGCAGCGTGTCGGCGTTCCGCTCTCGCTGTACGTTCACGTCCCCTTCTGCTCCAAGCTCTGCTATTACTGCGGCTGCAACATCCACCTGGCGCGCGATCACGCCCTGGTGGATCGATACCTCGATGCCGTCGACCGGGAAGTCGGCACGATCGCCGAGCACGTGGGCGGCCAGAGGCCCGTCGTGCAGCTCCACTGGGGCGGTGGCACGCCGACGCATCTCGATCCCGACCAGATACGCCGGCTCTTCGGGTCTCTCACGCGAAGGTTCGACCTGGCCCCGGACGCGGAGGTCTCGATCGAGGTCCACCCGGCCGTCACGACCCCGACCCAGATGGAGACGCTGGCGGAGCTTGGATTCAACCGGATCAGCATGGGCGTCCAGGATTTCGATCCCGAGGTCCAGAAGGCGGTCCACCGGATCCAGCCTTTCGAGATGACGCGCGATCTCGTGGAGCTGTCGCGTCGCCTGGGGTTCGTGAGCGTCAACCTGGACTTGATGTACGGCCTGCCCCACCAGTCGCCGGAGCGCTTTGCCGCCACCCTCGAAAAGACGATGGCCATCCGCCCCGATCGCATCGCCCTCTTCAACTACGCCCACCTGCCGGCCCTCTATCGGCACCAGCGGGCCCTCAAGGATCTGCCCGGGCCCGAGCTCAAGCTCGCGCTCCTCGAGACCGCCGTCGACACCTTCCTCGCCCACGGATACCGCTACATCGGCCTCGACCACTTCGCCCTGCCGGACAACGAGCTCGTGCGCGCCGTCGAGGATCGCACGCTCCGCCGCAACTTCATGGGTTACACCACCTGTGCCGACAGCGATCTCCTGGCCTTTGGAATGTCGGCCATCAGCGAGCTGGCGGGCGCCTACTTCCAGAACCAGCGCAAGCTCGTCGATTACCTCGCGGACGTGGAGAGCGGGCGCTTGCCCGTCGTTCGGGGGATGAATCTCTCCGCCGACGACCAGCTCCGGCGGGACGTCATCTTCTCGCTGGCCTGCCTCGGGAGCGTCGACAAGGCGCGGATCGCCGAGCACCACGGCATCTCGTTCGACACGACCTTCGCCGGCGAGCTCGCGGCCCTCGAGCCGATGGCCGCCGACGGTCTGCTCGACCTCCGCGACGATCGCATCGAGATCCAGCCCCGAGGCCAGCTCCTGGTCCGCAATGTGTGCATGGTGTTCGACTCCTACCTGCGGGCCACGCCGGGTCGGACCTTCTCCCGGACCATCTGATGGACCCGCTGCCCGGAAAGGTCGCGTGATCGGATGCCAGGCAAGGCGATCGTCTTGATGCAGCTCGGCGGGCCGGACTCGACCGAGAACATCGCGCCGTTCCTCGAGAACATGTTCACGGACCGGTACATCATCCCGCTCCCGTTCTGGCTGCGCCCCTTCCAGGGAGCGCTGGCTCGATTCATCGCCACGCACCGGGCTCCGCGGGTCGCGGAGTTCTACGCCCACATGGGCGGGCGATCGCCCATCGTCGAAAACACCGAGGCGCAGGCCCGGGCGCTGGAAGCCGAACTCGAGAGCCGGGGCGATGCGGCGCGGGTTTACATCGCGATGCGCGCCTGGCATCCGCTGACGGAGGCGGCCGTGGCACGGATCGAGGCCGAGGATCCAGATGAGGTCGTGCTCTTGCCGCTGTACCCGCAGGACTCGAACTCGACCGTGGGATCCAGCGTGGCGCGGTTCATGGAGGTTGCGACCGATCGGCGCCTGCGGGCCAGGGTGGACGTCGCCCCGGCCTACTTCGACGAGCCGGCTTACATCGAGGCCATCGGCGAGACCATAGAGGAAGGCTTGGCGCGGTTCGAGCATCCCGATCGCGTCACCGTCATGTTCTCGGCGCACAGCTTGCCGATGATCATCGTCAAGGCGGGCGATCCTTATCCCGAGCAGATCGCGGCCACGAGAGGCGCCGTCGAAGCGCACCTGGGTCTGGAGGGCCGTACCTGTTTGGCGTTCCAGAGCCAGACGGGCGGGGTCAAGTGGCTTGGCCCCACGGTCCACGAGGTCGTCGGTGAACTGGTCTCCGGTGGCGTCACGGAGGTCTTGATGGTGCCCCTGGGATTCGTCTCGGATCACCTCGAGACCCTCTACGAGATGGACGTCCTGTACGCCGGGATGATGCGCGAACGAGGCATTCGCTTCGAGAGGGCGGCGGCGCTGGGCGATCGCCCCACATTCATTCGCGCCCTCGCCGATGTCGTCCAGCGACCGGCTCGCGCTTCGATCGCATTAAATCTTCAGTAGCAGCCTGTCAAATCAGGTAACCTCCTCCCCTCCGACGTCAATAAGAGGCAATAGATCTCTATGTGCGGAGTGGAGGGTGTAGGTATGGAAATTCCTGGAATGAGCTGGCTGCTGGGGCCCACCAAGCCCGCGAGCCCGCCTCCGCCACCTCCTCCACCGCCTCCGCCACCGGATCCGCCGGCCTCGAAGGTGACCCAGCCGCTGGACTCCGACAAGGTGACGCGGAATCTGGGACGCGGCACGAGCCTCCTGGTGGGCTTCGAGCATGCTCCGATCAGCGCCAAGACGGCGACGACCGTCTTGCTGTCGGGCGCCGCCGCCGCGGGTTTCATCGAGCAGTTGCGCAAGGGCAAGCTCGGCCACGGTGGACGCATGCAGGGAGCTGCCAACGTCCTGTTGCCGTTGACGGCGGCTGTCGCCCAGGCCACCGGGCACCCCGAGGCGGCGCAGGCAGCCAACGACGCGATGGACGCCAACTCGGCCGTCACCAAGACCAAGAATGCCGTGGGCCACTTCTCCAAGGCCTATCAGGAATTCGTAAAGAGCAGCCAGGCGGATGTGGTCGGGGAGGGAGTCACATCCGCGGTGGCAGAGACCGCCGCGGTTTCCGAGACCGCAGCCGTATCCGAGGCCAGCGCCGTGTCCAAGGTGGTCTCCAAGTCCGCAGCTTTGTCGGCGATGTCCAAGCTGGGTAGCGCGATGGACGTCGGCCGCGGGGTCATCAGCGGGTATCAGCTCGGCGAGCAGGCGGTCCAGGTTTTCAATGATCCGTCCAAGCTCAAGAGCGGGAGCTTCGACGTCAACCTCGCCTACAACGCCCTTGGCACCGCCAACGGCGCTCTGGCCGTGGCCAAGCTGTCGGGCGCGGGCGAACTCGTCGGCAAGCTCAATCCCATCACCGGCATCGCCTTCGATGCGACCGGCATCGCGTCAGATGTCGTCTCCATCCGCAAGAACGGTCTGACGCTGACCAACAGCATGGACCTGGCATCCAATTCCATGGATCTGGCCGGCAACACCTTGATGGCTACGGGGGTCGGGGCTCCTGTCGGTCTGGCCCTCAAGGGTGCGGCGCTGGGCCTCCAGGTTGCCGAGCTCGGCGTCAAGCACGCCAAGGCCATCGAGCATGTCGTCGGGGTCGCGGCCAAGGACGTCAAGAACGTCGCCACGGCGGCGGTCCACGAGGGCGAGCATCTCGCTGGCTCGGCCGTCCATGAAGGTGAGCACGTGGCGGACGCCGCGCTCAACGAGGGCAAGAGCCTGGTCAGTTCTGCCGG
>JAJYIO010000525.1 GCA_021790035.1 bacterium
GTCGGCTCGGCGTGCCAGGCGCTTGAGCTGCGCGGGGTTTATCTGCCCTTCGCGAACAGGGTGGTGCGGCTGCGCCGGATGTCCGGGCGACCTGCCACCTCGAGCCCAGCGTCGCCTGCCAGGCGCCGGGTTGCGGCGAACTCGTCGGCGGTCACGCGGCCGGCCGGCTCGGCCAGCAGGATCTTGCCCCCGGCCTTCAGGCTGGCCGCAACTTCGCGAAAGAACCGTGCCTGGTCCGGCACCTCGTGGGCCATCGCGAATACCAGCGCGAAGTCAACGCTGCCCGCGAGGCCTTCCACCCCCAGTCCGCTGGTCGGCACCTGGCGGGTCTCGAGGCGATCGGCCAGGCCCGCTTTGGCAACCCGGCGCTGCAGGCCCGCAAGCATCTGCGGCTGCACGTCCAGTGCGATGACTCGCCCGCCCGCCCCGACCCGCCGGGCTAGCTCGATGGTGAAGAACCCCAGGCCGGGACCCGGCTCGAGTACGGTCATCCCCTCGCGCACGAGCGGGGCCAGGATCGTCGCCGGGTCATGCCACAGGCGCCGCAGCGGATTGGCCAGGAGGTAGCCGGCCCACCAGGGGAAAACATGATGGTGATGGGATCCGGACGTTTGAGGGTTTGGCGTCGACTCGGTGTTCATCAAGATCATGGTACGCGTTTCGGCCCCGGTAGGGGAGGGGGGGCGCCAGGGCCCCGACCCTCGCCGCGAGCACCGCAGCCGGTCTGGCGCGGGCAAGCGGGTCAGGGCTAGATCGAGCGGGTAGCATGGGCTATGGCTGTCACCACGATACGACGCGCTCATCGCCGCGAGATTCCCGCGATGCTCGACCTCGCCAGGAGGCTTCCGGAGTGGTTTACCCCGGGTGGCCTCGAGCACATGGCGCTGGACTTTCAGTTCCAGCACCGACGGGTCGCCGTGGCGTTAGCCGGCGAGGTCGTCGGATTCCTCACCTTCAACGTCCATGAGGGCGAGGGCCAGATCTGCTGGCTGGGTGTCGCGCCAGAGCATCAGCGCCAGGGCGTAGGTCGGGCCTTGCTGACCGAGATCGAGCATGAGCTTCGAACCGCCGGTGTCCGCGCAGTGACCGTCGAGACGCTCGGGGATGCGGTGGACTACGACCCCTACGAGAAGACGAGAGCGTTCTACCGGTCGATGGGCTACCGCGACGCCAAGGTGCTTCAGCTCGACAATCCCGAGTGCCCCGAGCTGCTGACGCTGCGCAAGGAGCTGTGACGCGCCAAGGGCGAAACGCGTGGCCTTCGGCCCATGATTGAACACTGTCTCCCCGAAGCTTAACCCGATGATAGGCAAGGCGGGACCTCGGAAGAGGGATGAAAAGGAGTCGGCGCTTGCCGAGGGAATGAGGGAGGAAGGTCATGGAATTCACCGTTACGCATCTGAATGCTTCGAAGATCCAGCGGGTGAACAGGCCAAAGAGCGAAGGACTGTTGACGTCCGATGTGGTCTACAAGATGGGTGGCGACACCTTCGAGGCATCGGGCGGTTCCATGCACCTCGATGGCGTCCGGGCCGGTGATACCGTCGTCGATCCCGCGACGGGCCTCAGGGGCACCGTGACCGAGGTCGACAGGAAGTTGCGCCCCAGCACCCTGGAACACGCGGGAGGGGTGGGAGCTGGAATTGTAGTCGTTCTGTCCATCTTAGGCCTTGGAGCTGGCGTCTTCGCCTGATCGACCGCAATCGAAAGCCCGAAGGGGCCGATTGACAATGGAATTCTGTCGGCCGATGCAGCGAAAGCTCTGCGATAGCCCCGGCCGAACGGCAGCGGGCTTACCGCAATCGCCTCAAAGAGCGGTCTGCCGGGCAGGAGCCAGCCTCGTCGCGCTCCAAGAGGAAGCCCACCCGGCCCCAGCGTCTAGCTGACGTTCAAGGCCAAATCGAATCCCTCGCCGACGAGTACCAGAACTGGCTTGATGCGATGCCCGCCAACAGGGCGGAGTCTGACGTAGCCGACCGGCTACGCGAGACGATCGATCAGCTGCAGCAGGCGCTCGATACCGTTTCCCAGGTGGATCCACCACGTGGCTTGAGACTCTTCGATGGACGAGGAATCGCCAGGAGTGACAACGGGCCGAACTCCCGGTAGGTTGGTTCTGTCACAAACCCAACCACGGCCAAGAGAACAGCCCTATGCCTGCCCCTATGATCGCACGCCTGGAGGCCACCATCAAGCTCCTGGACGCCGACTTCCGCTCCTACCCGTGCCCGCGGTGCGGCACCGACTCGCCCCGGCGCTACGGCGCGGTCCTCCACGCGATCGACATCGGCCTCGATGGGCCGATTCTTGTTCAAATCCAGCTGGGGGTCTATCGCAGCCCACGGTGCCGCAAGAAGCCCAAATTCCGGACGCATCTGGCGTTCATCGAACCTGGCCACCGGTATGTGAACCGCTGCCGTGAGAAGCTCGTGGAGTCCGTCGTGCTGGACCAGATGCCCATTCATCGGGCCGCCGAACGCCTAGAGGCCGGACCTGCCTGGGTAGACGAAAACCTGGTGTTCC
>JAJYIO010000526.1 GCA_021790035.1 bacterium
GAGAAAAAATCGTTGAAGTTGTGCGTGACGACCTCCTTGAGCAGCGGCGGCAGGGCGCCTAACCGGCCGCTGAAGTGGGCGTCGAAGATCGCGTCGAGCCGGCCGTGGCCCTCGGCAACCACTACGGAGAGCAGCTCCTTGACCAGCGCCACCGTGTCGGCGGTGCCCATGCTCTTGACCAGGGCGTCGGCAGCCATCTTGAGAACGTCGCCGTTGACCGTGCGCGACTCGATGTCGGCCAGCGGCGCCACGACCGGCGCCACCAGCTTGCCGAGTTCGATGCCCAGCTTCAGGCCCTGGGTAGCCGGGAAGTGGTGGATGTCGTAGGTGACGTCTCCGACGACGACCTTCTTGCTCTCGCGCAATGGCTGCCTCCTTCTGATCTTGCGAATCTCGATACCATGGGGTCGATGGCAAAGCCTTCCGAACCCGCATGGTGCCCTGGATGTGGGCTCAAGCTCCCGTATTCCGGCCAGCCGATGGACTCGCAATTCCGGAGTTCGGCCGAGTGCCGGCAGCTATACGACGAGCTCTCGGCCTACACGATGTCGCTGGCCGATCCGGGCTTTCCTCATCAATTCGTGGTCGATGCCTACGCGGCCCAGCACGTCTCCGAGGACTCAAAACCCATCCGGACGGTCTTTGCCCTGGTCGGCCTTTTCCTGGCTTTCGAGCGCGGATTTACCGGCCGGCAAGTACAACGAGCGCATATGCTCCTGGCCGACCGGAAATGCGATTGGCCGCGATTCGAGCCCACCGGCGCCCGAGGCAGTCTGACGGTCCTCGATGCCTTGCAGGCGCAGCCCGGCCTCGAGCGGGACAAGGCGATCCGCGCCTGGAGTGCTTCCGTGTGGCGAGCGTGGTCGCATGCTCGTGAGGCCGTCGTAGCGCTCGTGCAAGAACGGCTGGGATAGAAGGGGTGGTGCCTTTGGTCTCGCCAGGTGGTCGCGACCCTCAGCTCTTCTCAACGCGAAGGGTCGCCGCCTGCCCAGAGGGCATCGAAGCCAACGGGGCTCGAAGACTCCTTCGCTGCCCTAGATTGAAGAGGACGATTGAACCTGGATCGAGTGGCCGGCCCACCAGGTCCCGCCGCTGGCGTCGAACATGAATGCCGTGCCCGGCGCTGGCGATTGCGTATTTATCTCGACGCCAGGCCCTGAATACAAAGGCTTGAGGACGGAGTTGTAGCTGAAGCTCCCCGAGGAGACGGGGACCACCGCAAGCTGGACCTTCGGCGCATTGCTGTTGTCGCCCTCCTGGATCAGCAATGAGACCGTTGAAGGGATCGATCCCGCCGGCGCCGTCTGCCAGCCCGGGAAGGTACCTTTGATCCAGAACGCCTTGCCCGCCATGAGGGGTTCAGGGCCGTCAGTGAGGTAGGGGGTCGTTCCAGGGTTCGGCGCAGTAGGGGGAGGAGGGGGCGCCATGTGAAACTGGACCAGCAGGCTTTCTATTGGGTTCTTGAAAGAACCGCAGCCACTAAGACCCAGGAGGACCAGCAGAGCCCCGCTTGCCGCTGGCACCGACAGTCTTGCTCTCAACTTGGACCTCCTTTACCGTGAGTAGCCCACTAGCCTCAGATTATATAGGCGGAAATCAAAGCAAGCGAACGCTATTCGGAATCGTAATCGCAGGTTCCTGGCGTTGAAAAGGGCGAGACCATTGAGCCGGGCTGCACGGGACATCTAAACGGCCGATGCACTACAGGTCGCCGCCCTCGAACCAGTCGAGCCGATCGGTCTCGAGGATCCACTCTCGTGCCTTGGCCTCCTTGCCGTGCTCGCCGGTCGGCGGCTTCATCACCCACGCGTTGTCCGCGTGGTAGAGGCTGGCGCCGTTGAGGTCGGTGATGGTCACCGGCACGACGCCCGCGTTGGCCGTCTCATCGAGCTGCGCGAAGCCCGACAGCACCGCGTTCGATGCGCTCGTCTGCATCAGCGAGATCGTGATCTTGCCGCTCCGATCGTTCGTCCTGGACCGAGTCCCCTCGCCGTCGGTGCCAATGACGAGCTTGTAGGTGTCGGTGTTGCGCTCGACCTTGACCAGAGAGCCCTCGGCGAAGCCGCTCATCAGGACGCCGCCCACGACGACGATGACCAGCTTGGGGTCGTAGGTCTTCATGGATGAACCCTCCTGCCTGGACTGGCGCCACTACACGCTGACCGTGCCGAGTACCTGGACCTTCTGGATGGCGCCGGCCAGGTTCGCCGAGAAGGTGATGTCCGGGAAGTAGCGGTTGGTCCGGTCGGTCTCGGCCTGGTCGCCGACCTTGGGGACGTTGAGGACCAGCGAGCCGTCGTTGGCCAGCACGCCTTGCGTGATCGCCCGGTTAAGGTCCGTGCGCACGACCGAGGCTACCTGCTGTGCGCCCCCGTCGGTGTAGGGGATCTTCATGGTCGTGGCCAGGAGCGCGAAGACGTCGGCCTGGATCGAGCTCTGGAGCCAGTCGAGCCCGAAGGTCGTGTCGATGTAGTGGCCGCCGGCCATGATGCCCGGATCGGTGATCTTGACGCCGGCGA
>JAJYIO010000027.1 GCA_021790035.1 bacterium
GCGCTGATCTTTCCCAAGCTCTTCTTCCCGAACCACGATGCCTTCACGAGCGCGCTGCTCGCGCTGTCTACATACTTCGTCGGCTTCGTTTCCCGCCCCCTCGGTGCGATGGCCTTCGGGCACTGGGGCGACCGCGTGGGGCGAAAGGCCACGCTCATCACCACGCTCCTCACGATGGGGCTGGCGACCTGCTTCGTGGGCCTGGTGCCGACCTATGCCCGTGCCGGGGCCTGGGGAGGCGCTCTGCTCGTGCTGCTCCGCATCGTCCAGGGAATAGGCGTCGGGGGCGAGTGGGGCGGCTCCGCCCTCATCGCCATGGAATGGTCGCGCGGCAAGCGCGGTCTGGCCGCGAGCTGGGCACAGTTCGGCGTTCCCGTGGGCCTCTTGCTCTCGAACGGCGCGCTGGCGGCCTGCCGGCTCTTGTCGGGCTCGGCCTTCGACTCCTGGGGCTGGCGCGTGCCGTTCTTCCTCAGCGCGCTCTTGATCCTGGTCGGCCTCTACATCCGCCTGGGCCTTCTCGAGACCCCGGTATTCCAGCGCGTGCGCGCCGATCGCGCAGTGGCAGCGCGTCCGGTCCTCGAGGTCGTGCGGAGCCACTGGCGCGAGGTCATTCTGACCGCCCTCTTGCGGACGTCGGAGATGGGCCCGTTCTATCTTTTCACCGTGTTCGTCTTCAGCCTCGCCACGCTAGAACACCTGTCGAGCGGGCTTGTCCTGGGGGCCGTCACGGTGTCGGCGTGCGTCGAACTGGTAACGATTCCCCTCTTCGGGGCGCTCTCGGATCGGATCGGACGCAGGCGCCTGACGATGTGGGGAATCGTCGCCATGGGAGTCTGGGCATTCGCCTACTACGGGCTCCTGTCGACAGCGGTCCCGTTCCTGGCGTTCATCGCGATCGTCGCGTCGCTTCCCGTCCACGACCTGCAGTACGGTCCACAGGCGGCCTTCATCTCGGAAACGTTCCCCGATCGCCTGCGCTACAGCGGGGCCTCGCTGGGCTATCAACTGGCCTCGCTCACGGCCGGCGGGCCGGCGCCCTTGCTGGCCCTCTACCTCCTGAACCGCTTCCACTCGGGCTGGGCGATCGCCGCGTACGTCTTCGTGGCCGCGATCATCAGCTTCATCGCGGCATACCTCCTGCCCGACCGCTCGAAGGCCGACCTGTCTGTCTGAGGGGGCGTCTGCCGCCGCCAGGAGCAGGCAAGCTTTAGCTGTCCTTATCCTATGATTAACCTGTGAACGCGCTGATGAGCGGGGCTCTGGCTCTGGGCCTGGGCGTGACGGTCGTGACGGGATGCGGTTCGGCCGCCTCGTCCGGCATCCTCGACGTCGCGGGGGCGACGACCGCTTCGGCGCAGGCGGCACCGGTGGCGCCCGGCTCGACCCCCGTCTTGCTCATTCACGGCATCTTCGACAACAGCAGCAAGATGGAGCCGATGGATCGGTATCTCGGCGCCCATGGATTCCAGTCGCGTTACCTCATCAACCTGGTACCGAACGGAGGACAGGCCCCGCTCGAGACGCTGGCGGCCGAGGTCCGACAGCGGGTGGACCAGATCCTGGCCGATACGGGCGCGCCGAAGATCGATATCGTCGCCTTCAGCATGGGGGGCGTGGTGAGCCGGTATTACCTGCAAGACCTGGACGGGCTCAGCAGGACCCGGCGCTTCGTGACGATCTCGTCGCCGCATCACGGGACGATGACGGCCTACGCGATGAATACTCCGGGAGCCATCGAGATGCGGCCCAACAGCGCCTACCTCGACGGGTTGAATGCGGACACGACGGCGCTCGCGGCGCACCACTGCACCTCCATCTGGACCCCGCTCGACCTCATGATCGTCCCTTCCCGATCGAGTGTCGTGCACTGGGCCAAGGACCTCTCCATCCCCGTGGCCCTGCACCCGCTCATGGTCACCGATTCCCGGGTCCTGGCTGCCGTGGCGAACGCTCTCACGGAACCGGGAACGGACTGGAACGCTGCGACCGGACCGCCGGGCCTGTTGACCGCCGACGACTCGCTGCCTGGTTGACCCGCACCGCGCCCTTTGAAGTTTCGGGCGCGAGAAGCAGCCGGCCGCTAGGCCGTCAGTCCGACCAGGCGCAGGAAAGGGCTCGCAGCCTGCTCGAGGCGCCCCTTGAGCTGGTTCGTGGTCAGGAAAAGGCCGGTGGACGGATCGAGGGCCACGGCGTGGTCGCGGAGGAAACGCAGCACGTCCGTGCCGTTGCCGCCGGGGGCCAGGAATCGGAAGGCATCAGCGTCCTGCGCGGACAGGAGCAAGAGGGCTCCGTCCTTCAGGACGCTGAGCACTCGAAACTCACGTTCGGTGCCGTCGGGTCCGGCAACGATGCAGCGTCGCTTGAGGCTGAGCATGGATCTTCTCCTGCGGTAACTCTCGTAGGATCCTTTACCCTGCCAGGGGACCGTTAGACACGCAGTGCCCGGCGTCACCCCGGTGGCGTCGCCCTTTCCTGCGTTCGAGGGCGCGACGCCGCCCCATGGCCTCGACCATGGTCTCGAAGTCCACGGCGCCAACCTGCACCAGGCAGTGCTCGAGGATGAAGCCAGAGGCTCGCCGGAGCCGGACGGCTTCTTCGAGGTGGGGCAAGGTGACGACCCCCGATGAAAGCAGGATCCGGGCCAGGTAAAGCTCCCGCCTGAGCATCTCTGCGGTCGCGTGGTCGTCTCCGGTCGCCAGCAGAATTAGGAGGGCATCGTTTCGGACCATGTTCGCCTCCGGTTCGTGGACCGACCTTAACGCCTGGTCGGTCAGCGGAACACTGCTGGCCCGCCGAAAAGCTTGTCCAGCCCGTGGCGCGGGATTATCCTCGATCTCTACCATGACCAAGAAATTCGCACCGCGGCTGGCACTTACCTATGGAGATCCGGCCGGAATCGGGCCCGAGATCCTCGCAAAGGCGCTTTCTTCGGGCCTGTCTGGGGCACAACCCGTCGTGTACGGAGACGAACGGGTCGTCCGGCGCGGGGCCGAACTCGCCAGCGTATCGCTGCCACCGGATCTCGAGATCGTTCCGGTCGGTGCGCTCGAAAACCTCCCGGTCCCGGGCCAGGTTTCAGAGCAAACCGGTGCCCACGCCCTCGCCGTGCTGGAGCGCCTTGGCCAGGACCTGCTCGCACACCGGGTTGCTGGCGTCGTCACGGGTCCCATCCAGAAGGCGGCCGTCCAGCTGGTACGTCCGGGATTCATCGGGCATACGGAGTTCTTCGCGGAGCTCTCGGGCACCGTCAGGTTCGGCATGCTGCTCATCGTCGAGCCCCTCCGGGCCCTGCACGTCACGACCCACATCGCGCTGAAGGACGTGCCGGCAGCCCTCACGGTCGAGCGCATCGAGGAGACGATCGTTTTGGGGAACCTGGCCCTGGAGCAACTGGGGGAGCCCGGCGGGACGATCGGGGTCTGTGGTCTCAACCCGCACGCCGGCGAAGAGGGGGCCTTCGGCGACGAGGAGGTCCGGATCATCGCACCTGCGATCGCCGCGGCGCGCCGGCGCATGATCGCTGCAGTGGGACCGCTTCCGCCAGACACGGCCTTCATGCGGGCGGCGCGCGGGGATTTCAAGCTCGTCATCTGCATGTATCACGACCAGGGCCACGTCCCGCTCAAGCTCATGGGATTTGATCGTGGCATCAATATGACGGTAGGACTTCCCTTCGTGAGAACATCCGTCGATCACGGAACCGCCCTCGATATCGCCGGGTCCGGGACCTGCGATCCGGGCAGCCTGAAATCCGCCTGGTACCTCGCATGTAAGGCCATGATGGCTCGCGCCGCCGCGCGCTGAGCGTGGGCGAGCCAACGCCATCGAGAGCCAGCAACAGCCGGTGTTTCCAGGATCTTAATAAGACGTAATGCCGGGAACCCTCCGCTTGCTCCGTAACATGCCCGTAGCACAGTGGTAGGAACGTAAGGTGAGCAAGATCCAGCCCCAGTTAGAAGCTCAGATCCACTGATTTCGAGGGAGAGTCCGAGTTTGAATTCCGGTAAACGTCGCTCATCTGCGATCCTGGCCATCAGCATCGCCGTCCTTGCTGGCTGCAGCACGGTTCCGACCACGTCCGTCAAGAATTCGGCCGCCCCGATTTCTTACAACCTGGTTCCCGAGTCATCCCTGCCCCGCGTTCCGGATCGCGTCCTGGTGCGCCTCAAGCCCGGCTACAGCGTCCGGTCGGTACAGGACGTGACGGGTAAGGTCAGCGTGCCGCACGTGATCATGGTGAAGACCCGCCCCGGCGAGACGGAGGAAGCGGCCGCGCTTCGCCTGATGAAGAATCCCGCCGTGGCCCATGCCGAGCCCGATTACATCTACCATTCGCTGGCCGACATGCACGCGCTGTACATGCCCAACAATCCTTTGCTGCCCAAGCTCTGGGGCATGTTCAAGATCGACGCCCCGGATGCCTGGAACATCACCAAGGGCAATCCCAACCTCAAGATCGCCGTCGTCGACACCGGGATCGATTACAACCACGAGGCCTTCAAGGACGGTCGGGTCATCAAGGGCTACAACTTCGCCGATAACAACAACGACCCGATGGACGACATGGGCCATGGCACGCACGTGGCGGGAACCATCGGAGCGGCGGGCGACGACGGGATCGGCGTGGTGGGCGAGGCCTACCAGTGCAAGCTCATCGCCATCAAGGTCCTGGGCAAGGACGGATCGGGTAGCATCTCGAACATCGCCGACGGCATCGACGCCGCCGTCCAGATGGGCGCCAAGGTCATCAACCTGTCTTTGGGCGGCCCCGAGGCATCCGACACCCTGCAGCAGGCCGTGGACAACGCGGTGAACAAGGGCGTGGTCGTCGTCGCGGCTGCCGGCAACAGCGGCGACGAAGAGGACGACTATCCCGCCGCCTACCCGGACGTGCTGTCGGTCGGTGCCACGGACCAGAACGATGCCCGGGCGAGCTTCTCCAACTACGGTTCTTACGTAAACGTGGCCGCTCCGGGCGTCAACATCCTCTCGTCCACCGAAGGCACCTACAAGACCGAGTCTGGCACCAGCATGGCCTCTCCCCACGTGACCGGTGCCGTGGCGCTCATGCTTTCGGTCAACCCCGACCTCACCCCGGCGCAGTGCCGCACGATCCTCGAGCAGACCGGCGATCCCACCACCGGCTTCCCGGACGGTACCGTCAACCGCATCAATGTCTTTCACGCCCTCCAGGACGTCCAGACCGGCCAGGTTCCGACCCCGACGCCCACGCCGGCGCCGGCTTCCGGCTTGCAGAACGTCACGCTGCAGAGCCTGACGGCCAGTTCGGCGACCCTCACGTGGAGCACCAGCTCCAGCTCCGATGGCCAGGTCAACTACACCACTCCCTACTACTACGAGTATGGCTACTGGTGGACCGCCAAGGATTCCAGCGCGCCATCCCAGCAGCACTCCGTCACGCTCTCGGGCCTCAGCGCGGGCAGCGAGTACTACGTGCAGCTCGAATCCAAGTCGGCGGGCGGACAGGATCTCAAGTCGACCCTGTACTCCTTCACGACCCCGCAGGAGTAGTCAACCAGCTTACTGACCCAAACCCGTAGCGAGGAGTCTCCCCCTCCCAATCCCCCTCCTCCTACAGCCCACGGTCCTTCTCGATCCATGCAATCTGCATCGAGAAGGGCTTCGGGCGTTTTGGCGATCCCCGAAGATCAGTGCGACGAGGTCCCGGACTGCGGCCGGGACAGGGTTTCGTCGAGTCGCGCCTGCATCCGCAATGCGGCCGCGCGGGTCGCAGGGCTGGCCGGAAGGGCCAGGGCCCGTTGTACGGCGTCGAGGGCATCCGTGGTTCTGCCCTGCCAGGCCAGGCGGTCGGCCCGGGCTACCAGTTCACTGGCCGCCAGAGGGCCCCATTGCTGGACCAGCGCACGAACCTTGGGCGCAAATCCCGGCGATTGCACCGCCTTCAGAACCTGGAGCGCCCCGGCGTGATCGCCCGCCCCCGCCAGCTCGTACGCCTGCAGGATGCGCTGGCTATCCAGATCCGGCTGGACAGAGGCCGGGGTCGAAGCGGCGACGGGCACAGGAGCCACGGGCACAGGAGCTACCGGTGCGAGGATCGGCCCCGAAACGGGGACCGACCCAGGCCCTGCTGGCGCAGGCACCATGGACACGGGCGAGGGGGCGGATCCGCCAGGGCCCGGCGGGTGCAGCGGAAGGGCCGGGAGCGATGCGGGAACGGGCCTGCTGGGGGCGGGGCTGACAACGGGCGTCCCGGGAGCCGGAGCGAGGCCAAGGGGCGTCGAGGCCACGGCCGCACCTTGCTGGCTCGAGATCTCGAGCAACGCATCGATCGAGCTGACGGCTTCGACCACCAGCAAGGCCCCGTAACCGACGATCCCGGACAGCGCGGTCTCCTCGGCAGATGGTTGCACTCCGCCAGGGAGCTGCGCCATCATCACGCCAAAACCAGCGAGGCCGGCGCCGAACCCCAGACCCAGGTAGACGAAACCGCGAACGGGATCCCCCGCGTAGAACTGGCCGCCTCCGGGATAGAGCAAGGACAGCAACGCGCCGGCCGGACTTGGCGGGGACGGGGGCGGTGACGCGACTTGGGGAATCTTCGCCTCGGCAAGCGCCGGCGGCGCTGCGAGCAACGCAGCCGCCACTGCAACCAGGACGCGCTTCACGAGCCAAGGATAAGCGGCCGGCAGAGCCTTGGCAACCCTTGCCGGGCTCGAGGATCGTCGGGTCGATCTTGCCGCAGGGGGGCGGGCCTGCTACAAAGAGGACCGTCTCCCGCTCCAGAAGCGAGTCTTTGTGCCTCGTCGACCCTCGCGCCCGCCTTCTCGCGACCCGGCTTCGGTGGACGTCGGTCGCCTCGTCCTGGCTGGCTTCGGCCTGATCGTGACGTGCGTGGTGGCTTTCGTGCTCGGGGCGGCGATGGCGCTGGTCGTGCCGCCTAGCTATCTCGGGACGCTGGCCGGGGCCCGGCACCCTGGCCAGCCGGGTGCCCTCGGCACTCCCTCGAGCCGTGCGACGAGCCTCCCGTTTCGTGCGACGAGCCTGCCGTTCCGTGTGCGATCGTCGCGTCTGGCCCGGTATGCCGCGATCGGGCAGGGCCCCCTGGCGACCGAGGTGGCCCGTCAGATTCTCCTGGTGATGGGCAGCGAAGTCTCTTACCAGCACGGACATCGTGCCTCGCGTTCCCGGACGCGATCGGACACGCTGCTGGTCGTGGCCGTGGACGGGCCGGAACACCGCCTCGAGATCCTGTCGATCCCCCCGGCCACCCGGTGCTCGATCCCGGGTCACGGTTCGAAGCCGATCGAAGACGCGCTCGCGCTGGGCGGGCCGCGACTGGCGTTGCAGGCCGTCTCGGATCTGATCCGCATGCCCATCGACCACTGGATCCTGCTGCGTGTCGGCGGCCTGGTCCAGCTGATCGACGCCTTGGGCGGCGTCGATTTCGACGTGCCCGAGCCCATGCGATATACGGATCACGCCGCGGGCTTGCACATCGATCTCGAGCGCGGCTACCAGCACCTCGATGGCAACGAGGCCCAGAAACTGATCCGCTTCCGGCATGACGTCATGGGGGACATCGGCAGGGTGGGCCGCCAGCAACTCTTCATGCGGGCGGTTGCCAACAAGGTGCTTTCCCCGGCAGGTCTGGCAATGCTTCCCCGATGGGTCCACGTTTTCGGCAAGGTGGTCGAGACGGACATGGGCGTCCGCCAGATCGCGCAGCTGGCCGGGTGGGCACGTACGCTCGCCCCCACGCGCATCGAGATGGCCATGCTCTCGGGAACGTCCGGACCGCACGGGGTCTGGACGGTGAATCCGGGCCAGGCCGGACGTGACGCGGCCGCCCTCTTCGGCGCGCCCCGTCCGCCCGTGAAGGGCTTGCCTGCCGCCCGCCGGCTGGCGACCCACGTCGTCGTGCTCAACGGCACGCGGCGAGTGGGGCTGGCCGGAGAGGCCGCACGACGGCTCCGGGCTGCGGGGTGGACGATCTGGCAGGTCGGCGATGCCGATCGATTCGACTACCAGACGACCCGGGTCGAGGCCGAGACGGACGACGCGGCCGAGGCGGGAGCGATCGGCCGGGTTCTCGGGGTTTCCGCATCGGTCCGATCGGCCTGGAAGCAGCCGCGACCGCCGCGTTCGATCGACCTCGCCGACGTCGACTACGTGGTCATCGTCGGGCAGGACTTTCTCGACGCCCTGCGGGCGCGAACATTGGCTCGCAGATGAGCCTCGGCGTCGCCGCACTGTTACGAAGGAGGCTTCGATGAACCATGCCAGCGCTCCGACGCTCGGCTTTGGCGGACTGGAACCCGAGTACTGCGATCCGGCTACCGCGAAGGCCGTCGTGATCCCGATGCCTTACGAGGGCACGACGTCGTATCGCTCGGGCACCAAAGAGGGACCGGCAGCCATCCTGCTGGCATCTCGGCAGGTCGAGCTCTACGACGACGAGCTCGACGCCGAGCCCCATACCGCGGGCATTGCCACCCTGGCCGAGATCCAGCCTTCCCGGCGCGACTACGCGGCGCCGATCGCCCAGACCTACGCAGCGGTCCGCGAGGTCCTGGCCAGCGACCGGTTCCCGATCGTGCTCGGCGGCGAGCATTCCATCAGCGCGGGAGCGATCCGTGCTGCGCTCGAGGTCTATCCGGATCTCTCGGTCCTGCAGATCGACGCCCATGCCGACCTGCGCGACTCCTACGAAGACTCGCCCATGAGCCACGCCAGCGTGATGCGTCGAGTCTGCGAGCTCAAGGTCCCGATCACCCAGGTCGGGATCCGGAACATCTCCGCCGAGGAAATGGCCTTCTGGAAGAAAGAACGCCCCTCTTCGATCTTCTGGGCCCGCGATCTGAGGTCCGGGCGCCACACGCCCGAGGAGATCGCTGCGACCTTGACCGGCCACGTCTTCCTCACGATCGACGTGGATGGCCTCGATCCGGCCATCATGCCCGCCACGGGCACACCCGAGCCGGGCGGCTTGTTGTGGTACGACCTCCTGGACATCCTGCGCCCGGTCTTCGCCCGGCACACCGTCGTGGGCGCGGATATTCTCGAACTCGCCCCCATCCCCGGCAACGTCGCCCCGGACTTCCTCTGCGCCAAGCTCGTCTACAAGCTGGTCGGTTACCGCTTCTTCACTCTTCCGAGAGTCTCTCCTTGAGGCCCTTGCCCGCGATGAAGGTCGCCACCTTGCGGGCCTCGATCTGGATCGGCTCGCCGGTACGGGGATTTCGCCCGCTCCGCTCTCCCCGCTCGCGCACTTCGAAGGTTCCGAAGCCCACGATCGTCACCTTCTCCTCGCCGCCGAGCGCATCGGCGATCGTCTCGAACAGGCCGTTGACCACGGAATCGGCGACCTTGCGCGGTACGTTGGTCTTGCGGCTGACTTGAGCCACCAGCTCTTCCTTGTTCACGACGCTCTCCCGTCTCGAACGCCGGTAGCCCATCCAACCGGCGAGAACCTGCTTGTCGAGGCTGGCTCGACGTTTCCCTAGACGGCGTATAGCACGGCGCGGACGGATTTCAAAGGTGCAAGCGGCCGTCACGCCGTCATCGAGACGCCGGTCCGGGTATTTCCAAGTCGGCTGCCTTGACGTATCATGGCCCTCCTGGCGCCAGCTTCCTCCAGGCGCCGTGCAGCGGTTCGTGCAGATATTCTGGCTTCGCTCGTGGAACTTCGGCTCATCAACATCGGGTTCGGCAATTTCGTGTCGGCCAGTCGCGTGATCGCCATCATCAGCCCCGAATCCGCACCGATCAAGCGGATTATCCAGGATGCGCGCGATTCCAGCCGTCTGGTGGACGCCACGTACGGCAGGCGCACGCGAGCGGTCATCCTCACCGACACCCAGAATGTCATCCTGTCGGCCATCCAGCCCGAGACCGTGGCGGCTCGGTTCCACAGCAAGGAAGTGCCCGAAAGTGGAAATCAAGACGACTGAGAACACCGGAGGTACCGGTCCGCTGGCGCGCGCGACGCGCAGTCTCAAGCAAGGCCTTCTCATCGTGGTCAGCGGTCCGTCCGGAGTGGGCAAGGGCACGATCGTCAAGGAACTCGTGCGGCGTCAGCCCGAACTCCTCGTCTCGGTGAGCGTGACGACGCGCCAGCCCCGCCCGGGAGAGATCGACGGCCAGGAGTACTTCTTCCGGGACGAGGATGCCTTCATGCGCATGGTCGCGGGCGGAGAGCTCCTCGAGTACGCCCAGTTCGTGAACGGCCTCAACTACGGAACGCCACGCGCTTTCGTCGAAGACGCCGTGGCGCGTCGCCAGGACGTCATCCTGGAGATCGACGTCAAGGGGGCGATACAGGTCAAGGAACGCTGGCCGGACGGCGTCTTCATCTTCTTGCTGCCCCCCTCGATGGCGGAGCTCGAGGCTCGCCTGATCAAGCGCCAGACCGAGGCCGTCGAGGCGATCCGGCAGCGGCTGTCGGTGGCCGTCGACGAGCTCAATTTCCTCCCGCTCTACGACTACCAGGTGGTCAACGACGATCTGGATGCCGCCGTGGAAAAGCTCCAGTGCATCATCCGGGCCGAGCGCTGCCGCGTGGGGCGGCACCTGCGGCACGGATGATAGAATAAGAGATCTAGATAAGAGGAGAATCCCCTTTGGAAACCCGCGAATTCGCCCCTGCTTCCGACCATTCCGAGCTGCTCGCGACCAATCCCAATCGCTACGAGCTGGTGCTCAAGGTGGCCCGGCGGGCCAAGCAGCTCAAGGACGAGCTATCCCGCATGTCCACCGGCGAGACCATGAAACCGATTCCGATGGCCATCACCGAGATGCTCGCTGAGGTTCCCGAAGAGGCCGAAGCGTAGGTCTTAGCCGTGAGAACGGCTCTTCTCGGGGTCACGGGAGGAATTGCGGCCTACAAGGCTGCCGAACTCGCAAGCTTGCTCCGCAAGCGGGGCTGGGAAACGCACACGGTCTTGACCGCCAATGCGACCCGCTTCATCGCACCGTTGACCTTCGAGGGCCTCACCCATCAGCCGGCTCGCGTCGACGCCTTTGCGCCGGGCGAGCCGATCTTGCACATCGATCTGGCGCGCAAGGCGGATGTCGTGGCGATCGTGCCCGCGTCGGCCGATTTCCTGGCCAAGATGTCCTGCGGACTGGCTGACGACCTTCTCTCCACCGTGATCCTGGCGACGACGGCTCCCGTGGTCGTCGCTCCGGCGATGAATACTGAGATGTGGCGCAACCCGGCCACGCAGGACAACGTGGCACGGTTGCGAAGCCGCGGGATCGACGTGGTGCAACCCGAGGACGGCGAGCTGGCCTGTGGCGAGGTCGGCGAAGGCCGGCTGGCTTCCATCGAGACGATTTACGCCCACCTGGAGGCCGCCTGCGGTCGAGCCCGGCAGCTGAGCGGACGCAGGATCATGGTCACCGCCGGGGGAACCCGCGAGCCGATCGATCCGGTCCGCTACATCGGCAACCGATCCAGCGGCAAGATGGGCCATGCGCTCGCCCTGGAAGCCGCGCGACGCGGCGCGCAGGTCTCCCTGGTGACGACGACAGGTGCGCCATCCCATCCCGGCATCCAGGTCATCCCGGTCGAGACGGCCGCGCAGATGGCATCGGCCGTTCTGGATCGGCTCGACAGTCTCGATGCCCTGATCATGGCTGCGGCCGTCGCGGACTGGCGGCCGGTCCGCCCGAGCCCGAGCAAGCTCAAGAAGTCGACCGGGGCTCCCGAAGTGGCCCTCGAGCCCACGATGGACGTGCTGGCCGAAGCCGGGCGCAGGCGGAGGCCCGACACGCTGCTTGTGGGTTTTGCCGCCGAGACGGACGATCTGCTGGCGCATGCGCGCTCCAAGCTCGAGGCCAAGAACGTGGACCTGATCGTGGCCAACGATGCCGCCAGCGCCATGGAGGCGGACGACAACGCCGTCGTGATCCTGGACCGGAACGGCGTGGTCGCGGACCTTCCTCTCCAGGCCAAGACCCGCCTGGCCGCCGGCCTGTGGGACATCCTGGCGTCACGGCTGTCGCCAGCACCCGAGGGGCAAGCTCACGTGCGCCTGGGCTCTTGAACTGAAGAGCCCGTGATCTACGTCGAGGTGCTGGTGGATGTGCCATCGGCCACCCATCCCTACACCTATCTGGTCCCCCCGAACCTGGAACCCTTGGTGGAGCCGGGCGTCGCGGTCCGGGTTCCCTTCGGTACCCGGCCGAGCGTGGGCGGCTTCGTGGTGGAGGTCGGTGTTCCGGCCCCGGATGCCAGGGCGCGGCCCCTGGTCAGCGTGGCGCCCGGCAAGCTCCTGCCCGCTGCCATGGAACGCCTGATCGACTGGGTATCCGAGCACTACCTGGCCAGCAGGTACCAGGTCTACCAGGCCGCCTTGCCAGCTGGCCTGCTGGCAGGAGACGCATCGGTCCGGGTGCAGCTCCACGTCGATGGCCTTGCGGAGGGGACACCCG
>JAJYIO010000028.1 GCA_021790035.1 bacterium
CGGTGGGGGACTCACTGGAAACTTCTCCCCTTCGGGGCAGTGACTTGCAGGGGGCCTTGCCCCCCGCAAACTACCCCCCGCTGCGGGCAAGCTGCTGCGTAGACCCGCTCAGCAGGTGGCGTTTCATTCGAGAGTGTCGGCGCAGCCGGTGGGGGACTCACTGAGGTCATGTACCCGTGGATGCCAACCTGGAGCGGTTTTTCGTCCCGGCTTCTGGCTCGCCCTTCCCGGTCGCCTTGGACACGAAGATGTAATCGGTGAGGCAACCCGACGCCAGATTCACGTTGCCGGTCCTGGGTATGGAGAACACGGGTTTGACCCCTGGTCGTCCGGAGTCGCCGGAGCCAGGAAGGGGATGTCGAGATGGCGCGCACGGTGGGCAAGAGTCAGGAGAATAACCTCCTGCTGGCGGCACCGTTGTCCTTTTTGCGGCGGAACCTGGCATTCTTGTTGCAGCGTGAGGGCATGGACATCGCCGTGGCCTCGGATGGCAAAGAAGCCGTGCAGATGGTCCGCACGTACCGTCCGTCCTTGATCATCGCGGACGTCGATCTCCCCGGAATCTCGGGTTTCGGCGTCACCCAGTGCATCAAGGAGGACCCCGAACTCAGCCACCTTCCGGTCCTCCTTTACAAGCACGCTCCGCTGGCCGACTTCCGCGACAAGGCCTGGGCATCTGGCGCCTACGACATCATCAAGGTTCCGTTCGATGCACTCGACATCGTGGAGCGTGTCCGGCGGGCCATGCTGGGGCTCCCGGCCGAGAACCAGGCGGCGGTGGTCTCGGTCGCGGGTTCCCTCGAGACGCTGCGCACGTCCGTGGTGGGGGTCCTCGAAGGCAAGCGGCTGCTGCTCCAGCATCCTTCCGGATCGCTCGACGATGCCGCCATCCGCTTTCCCCGGAACACGCCCGCGACGTTGACGTTCACCGATGGTACCTACACGGCCAGCCAGTGGACCGGGAGCGTTCGCAAGGTCAGCCACGAGGGCATCGAGGTCTCCCTCGACAAGCTCGTGGCACGGGAGCAGCGCCGCCAGTTCGTGCGGCACAGTGTTTCGGTGCCCGCGCGGTACCGGCTCCCGGGAGACTTCTACCGTCTGGCCACCGTCTTGAACCTGTCCGTTGGCGGAATGCGACTGGGGGGAGTGCGGGGCCAGCTCTCCGTGGGCCAGGTCATCGAGTTCTCGTTGACCCTGGCGAGCACGATGATCCACGTGAAGGGCGAGTTGCGATGGATGAGGGAAGAGCGGCCCGGAGAGTTTGACTGCGGCATCTCGTTCATCGGCCTCGACTTTCCCAATCGCGACGTTCTCTATGACTACCTGTTCGCCCCGCCGTCCAGCGGAGCGCCCGAGGCCCCGCCAGAGGAAAGCCGGACATCGCGGATATGGCGGGAGCTCGAGACGATGGTGCCGCAGGCGGTCTCCGCGTCCAAGGCGGATCTCGCGACGGGCGTCGTGCAGCAGTTCGAGGGGGCCGTGATGCTCATCGACGGCGTCGTCGCCTTGCTCGAGGAACATGCCATCGACCTCTCCGACCCGGCCTCCGCGCAGATACGGGAAATGGTCGAGCGAGTCGTCCGTGAGATCGAGCAGATGCAGGGACATTCGGCTCGTTTGCGGAGTTTCTTTCGTCAAGCTCTGGGGGCCTGAGCGACTCGCGTTTGTCTATCATCTCGACCATGAGCGCATTGGTTCCTCCGCCCGCGCCTGCCGGAAGCCAGGAGCTGCGAACGCAGGCCACGCCCGGCGCCGAATCGAGGCGGTTCGCCGTGGCGGCGGGGATCGGCTGGCCCGACCTGTTTGCGCTGGATCTGCGGTATCGGGTGGCTCCCCGGGTCGGGTTCGGGGTCTCGCTGGGTCTGGGCAGCAGCCCGACCGGTGCCCTGGCACCGTTTTCCAGTTATCAGGCCATGCCGACCGCGAATCTGCGCTACTACACCAGCGGGCACCCAAGTTCGGCCTTTTTGCAGTTCGGCGTCGGGAGCCAGGTCGCGGGTCTCTTCGGGGGGACGCCCCTGGCTGCCTTGCCGCTGATGATGGTGAGCTACGGCTACGAGTGGCGCCTGATAGGCGGTCTTACCGCATCGGTGGACGGGGGAGCCGCATTCAACTTCAGCCAGAGCGGCAGCAGTACCTCTCCATCGTTGCGGATCGCTCTTCGTTTCGGTTATGCTGCACCGTGAGGTTAGTGGGATTGTTTGCCGATCCCTTGAAAGCCGTTGATGTCAAAGGAACAACCGCTCGTCCTGATCGCCGAAGATGATCGGGTCGTATCCGGCCTGCTCGAGCGCCTCTTGAAGCGGGACGGGTACCAGGTCCTGGTTGCCGAGGGCGGTGCGAGGGCCTGTGAACTGGCCGTCGCCCATGTCCCGGATGTCATCTTGCTCGACCTGGGGCTGCCTGGCGGGGATGGGGCTTCGGTGTGTCGGCAGTTGCGCATCGACTTGCGGACCCAGGATATTCCCATCGTCGTGGTTACCGGAGACGTCAGCAAGGCGTCGCTCGCGAGCACCCTGGATATGGGGGCCGACGACTACGTCACCAAGCCCTTCGATCCCGAGGAGCTGGTCGCTCGTGTGCGGGCCGCGCTTCGCTCCAAGCGGCGGCTGGATGACCTCAAGATCCGCAACGAGTCTCTCGCCGAGATGGCCTTCGTGGACGAGCTGACCGGCCTGTACAACCGGCGCCGGATGCTCGAGAGGCTCGAGGAGGAGCATAATCGGGCCCGCAGATTCGGTTATCCGGTTGCCTGTCTCTTCCTCGACGTCGACCACTTCAAGCAGGTGAACGACACACATGGCCACGGGTCAGGCGACGAACTCCTGCACGAGGTGGCCACGATCCTGCGAGGCTGCGTCCGCATCTACGATGTGGCATGCCGGTACGGCGGAGAGGAGCTGGTCGTCATCTTGCCGCAGACGACCGTCGAACAGGGGGAGTTCGTCGCCGAGCGGATTCGAGCCACGATCGAGGCCATGACGGGCACTCTGGGCAAGATCAAGGCCACCGTCAGCATCGGGGTCAGCGAGTACCCTCGCACGGCTTCCTCCGCCCAGGACCTCGTCGTGCAGGCAGACGCGGCCATGTACCAGGCCAAGCGCGCCGGTCGCAACCAGGTGGTCTGTTTCGACCCTTCGATCTCGCCTGCCCCCGGCCAGTCGCTCTGAGATTATGGCCGCTGGCCCGGAGTTTGGGCTTCGGGTCGACCCCGTGGCGTATCGACCCGGCGGGCGGAGCGCCCTGACGTCGAGGGGCACCGTTCGAGACGGTGCCCCTTCAGACTCGCGGAGGTCCCCGGCTACTCTTCTTCGAGGGCTTTCCTGCCGGCCTCGATGAGTTCGCGGACGCGGTGACCGCCCTTCTTGCCGATCTGGGAGTAGAACGGCGTACCGTACTTCTGCTTGGTGGCGTTGCCACCCTTCTGGCCGCCAATCTGGCCCCCCTTGTGGCCGATCTCCGAGTAGAACTCGACGCCGCGTTCCTTCTTGACCTTTTCCCCGCCCAGGCGCCCGGCCTCGCGGGTGGTCATTTCTCCTCGTCCCTTATTCGCTGGCACGCCAGCCTCCTTCCCCCGACAAGCGCCGGTCCTGGTGGCCCGGCACCCAGATCGAAAACGTGGATGCCCTGGGGCGGCCCGGAGCTGTTACATTGCTTTATGCGGTGGCAGAATAGGGACGTGCCTCGGGGTTGTCAATCACCGCTCGCCGGTGAGCAAGCACGGGCCGGGGCCGCCCGGGACCAGCTGATCCCGGTCGCCATCCGCGGCGTCTATCCGCGGCGATCGCCGTAGCTTCCCGAGCGGCCGGCAGACTGGAATTCTCCCGGTTTGAACAGATCGGGCTCGAGGCGTCGAACGGGAACCGCCGGACGTCCTCCGAACTTCCACGCCGATTCATCACCCGGTCGCTACCTCATCGTGCTCAAATAAGCACCAGGAGTTCATCGGCATGATTCTTTCAGGCTCGGGTTCCGCTCGCACGTCCGGTCGGCGTCTGGCTGGCTCGCTCCCGATAGCCATCGGTCTGGCCGTGGCCATCTCGGCGCCGGCGATCGCCCTGCCGGTGTCCGTCGTCGGCTGGGGCCCCCAATCGTTCGCCGAACTCGCCAGACGCACGAGCCCCTCGGTCGTCAACATCAGCGTCGTCCGGGAGGTCGCCGAGGTTCCGCTCTTCGGGCCGCCTGGCTACTACGTCCAGAAGGGCATCGGCTCCGGGTTCGTGATCGATCCGGCCGGGTTGATCCTCACGAACGACCACGTCGTCGAGGGCAAGAAGGTGGTGACCGTCACCTTTCCCGATGGACGGCGGATGCGTGGGAAGGTCCTCGGCTTCGATTCCACCGTCGACGTCGCCCTGGTGAAGGTACCCGCCACGCACCTGCCGGCCCTTCGCCTGGCCGATTCCAACACGGCCCAGGCCGGTGACCTGGTTCTGGCCTTCGGGAGCCCGCTCGGCTTGCAGCGGACCGTGACGGCGGGGATCCTCTCGGCGGTCAACCGCGAGTTCTCGCAATCCGAGCACCAGTCCTACCTGCAGACCGACGCAGCCATCAACCCGGGCAACTCCGGCGGGCCCCTGGTGTTGCTCAATGGCCTGGTGGTCGGGATGAACACGTTCATCGCCAGGGGGGCGCAGGGGATCGGGTTTGCCATCCCGTCCAACACGCTCCGGTCGTCCATCGCCCAGATCCGGTTGCACGGTACCGTCGCTCGGCCCTGGCTCGGGGTGACGGTGGCCAAGCTCACGCCCGAGCTGGCGCGCTACCTCGGGGTTCGGGTCGGAAAGGGCATCGTCGTGGTGCAGGTCTCCTCGGGCAGCCCGGCGGCGCATGCCGGCCTGGTGGCCGGGGACATTCTTCTTTCGGTCGACGGACTCGCGCTATCGAGTCCCGAGCAGCTGGTCGCCGCGCTTCACCGCAAGTGGCCGGGGCAGAGCATCCGCCTCCGGGTCGAACGAGGCCGGTTCGAGCGGACGCTGGCCGTGCGGCTCGGAGCTGCGGGACCCTCCGCACCCAGCCTGCCTGAATGACGTCGGGGCTCGGCGGCTACGAGCCGTAGTCGCTATAGCCCGAGTATCTCAGCACCGCCGGGCGGCGGCCGAGCTGGCCCTTGGCAAAGACCATGAGGGCATCGCTGACGCAGCGCTCCGAGCCGTCAGCGGGGGCATTGACGACGTGGCCTTTGATGACCATCGTCGTGCTTCCACCTCCATCGAGGTTGATGGCATCGCGGGCTCCGAGGGCGAGCATGTAGCGGGCTTCTTCGGAAAGCGTGGCGCCGACCGAGGCCTGGCTGCGCCCGTCGATGGTGACCAGGAGGACCTTGCGGCCCGGGCAAAGGCCGACGGCGGTGCGCGGCTGGCGTCCGCCGATGTCCGGCGGGCGTCCCCACAGGACGATACGCCCGTCTCGCAGGAGCGTGGGGCCGCCGCCGACGGCCTGGAAGGGATCCTTGCGCATGGCGCTGCGGTCCGGAAGGATCGACGCGGTTCCGTTGCCATGCACGACCAGCACCGGCCGGCTCACGGGACCGGCCAGCAGCTTGCCCTCGACGATCAGCATGCCGGCTGGCTGACGGCTCTTGGGTGAGAAGAACGAGCCGTTGATGCCGGCGATCGCATGCTCGTGAAGCGCCATCGTGGAGGTCCGCTCGAGCGCGAAGCTTCCACCTCGAGCCAGAGCGGCGACCGGCGCGACATCCGCCAGGTGGAGGTCGACCTTGAGCACCGAAAACCGGACGCGACCTGCCGGTGTGAGGAGCGCGCCCTCCCAGAAGCCGACCCCGCGAGCGATCCGGTGGAACCAGGGGTGGAGGTTGGCGGCGCCTTGGTTGCCGTACCGTCGGGGCGCCACGCGATGGTGCTGGCGGGCCAGGAGGGTGCGCAGGACCCGCACTTCGTGCCGGAGCCTCTCGTTGCGCGGATACCGGCGCAGGAGCGCCACGTCGAGGCGGAGCCGCAGGGCCGCCGAAGGCCGGCTCGCCACGTGCCGGATCGAGCGCCGGACGGGGCCATGGTGGTGCCTGCGGACAAGCCGGAGATGCCGGAAGCGCCGCGCTGCGCGGAAATGGACCGCCTCCACACCCGGTCGGTGTGGGTGCCAGTAGGCGCGATGCCGGATGGCATGCGCCTCGACCCTGGCCGGTTGGAAAACCGCGGCCAGGAGGATGGCCATTACTAAGGCAGTTCTTTGGAGCCCCATCGTCGAAGCTTCCTGAAATCAAGGTGCCACGGGTCTTGTACCCTCTATAGCACCCTTTCGACCGCTTCGTCGTGCGGTTTAGCACACGCACGGACGTCCAGGGCCATTAAATGTTGGTTTTCTCCCGGCCCTCGCTGCGGGAGCGCGGAGAAGACGTGCCGTCGATCCAGGGCGCATGCCGCTCGAGAGGCCAGCTTGGACGTCCGGCTGGAGAGAGGCTCTGGCGGCTTGCTGCGGGCTTGTCATTGGTGTGGATAGAAATCTTTACAAAATGGGCGTCTTGCAGGATAGTTCGTGGCATGGAGGATCGAACCTCGCGGTCGGCCTGGTGGCTGCTTCTGGCGGCGGGCGTGGTCTGGGTTGTCCTGGCCATGAACCTCTGGGGAAACGCCGACCACCAGGAGGTGTCCTACACGGCCTTCCGGCAGGATGTCGCCGCGGATCAGGTCGCCAGCGTCGTGCTGTCGGGATCCAGCATAACGTTCACCCTCCGGGACGCGGCAGCGCGACAGCTCGAGACGACCGCGCCGTCGCCGCCCGATCCCGGGTTCTGGCAGTTGATCGACCGTCATCACGTGGAGGTCTGGGCGCATGCAGGCGACTCGTCGACGCTCTGGTGGACGATCGGGCTCGTGGCCATCCCGGTGATCGCCGTGCTGCTGTTCTGGCGCCGCGGCAACGAGCCCGGGGCCGGCGGGCTGCCCACGACCTTCAGCTTCAACCAGAGCAAGGCCCGTTTGTACCTGTCCGACCGGCCTCGCATCACGTTCGAAGACGTGTCCGGAGTGGACGAAGCCAAGGCCGAGCTGCAGGACGTGGTCGACTTCCTGCGCCTGCCGGCCCGCTACCACCGCGTGGGGGCCCGGATCCCCAAGGGCGTCTTGCTGATGGGGCCGCCGGGGACCGGAAAGACGCTTTTGGCCCGTGCCCTCGCCGGGGAGGCTCGCGTGCCGTTCCTTTCCCTGTCGGCGACGGAATTTGTGGAGATGTACGTGGGCGTGGGTGCCGCGCGCGTGCGCGACCTCTTCGAGAAGGCGCGCTCTCGGGCGCCTTGCGTCATCTTCCTCGACGAGATCGATGCGGTCGGGCGTCGCCGTGGGACCGGAGTCGCCAACGTCAACGATGAACGGGAGCAGACGCTGAACCAGTTGCTGGCGGAGATGGACGGATTCGACCCGTCCGCCGAGATCGTCATCGTCGCGGCCACCAACCGTCCCGATGTCCTCGATCCCGCGCTGCTCCGGCCCGGGCGGTTCGATCGGAGGGTGGTCGTGGGTCTTCCGGATCGCTCGGGCCGCCGGGCGATCCTGGACATTCACCTCCGGCGGGTGCCACTGGCCGCCGACGTGGATCCTGACGCCCTGGCGGCAGCGACCCCGGGGCTCTCGGGAGCGGAGCTTGCCAACCTCGTCAACGAGGCCGCGGTGGTGGCCGCGCGTGCCGATCGCGTGCAGGTCGATGCCGCCGATTTCGAGCTGGCCCGCGACAAGATCCTGCTGGGAGGTCGACGGCGGGGCAAGCTGATTCTGGAGGATCGGCGGGTCATCGCCTTCCACGAGGCCGGGCATGCCCTGGTTGCCTTCTACGTCCCCGGCGCCGATCCCGTCCGCAAGATCTCGATCATCCCGCACGGGTTCGCGCTCGGGGCGACGCACATGGTTCCGGATGACGAGCGGGTGAATCTGCCTCGCTCCTACCTCGAAGGCCGCATGGCGGTTGCCCTGGGCGGGCGCGCTGCCGAGCAGCTGGTGTTCGGCGAGATCACGAGCGGTGCCGAGGCGGACCTGCGCGAGGCCACGCGCATCGCCCGGATGATGGTGACGCGCTGGGGGATGGCTCGCCACCTTGCCCCGGCGGCCCTGGCGCCGGATCCGGGCACGGAAGGGCCGGACCTCCTGGAGCGCCCGTTCAGCGAGGACCTGGCCGCGCGAATCGACCAGGAGGTGCTCGAGGTGGCCGACCATGTCCTGCATCGCGCCCAGGATATCCTGGGCGCGCATCGCGCTCACCTCGAGCGACTGGCCGAGATCCTGCTGCAGGAAGAATCGATCGATCGGGCGCGGTTCGAGGAGATCGCCAGCGCGAGCTGAAGGTTGGATTTTCCCTCTAACGCTCTCCGGCTTGACGGCAAGCGGCTTCGCCGCCTGGCTCGATCAAAGAGAGCCCCCGCGAGGTCGCGGAGGCTCTCGAACCGGTGGTCGTCAGTTCATGATCTGCGGAAGCTGGAACTTCCACCCGTCCTTGGGGCCATCGTACGTCGAGGATCCGCTCGTGCTGCTCGACGAGCTGCTGCTGCTGCTCGACATGAGCGAGGGCAGCTGGAAGGTGTAGCCGGATTGGGGCTGCACGAAGGCCGGTGCCTGGGACGTGGTCGGCTGCGGCTTGGGTTGCGGCTGCGGCTTGGGTTGAGCCTGTGGCTTCGGCGCCGCCTTGGGCTCGTCGGGCTGAACGGCCGGAACGTCGATCTCGAGCTTGGCGGCACGATCGGCCTGGTCGTTGTTGCCGACCGGCTTGGGCGGGTTGCCGGGGTTGCCGTTCCCCGCGGAGTGGATCTTGTCGGCCGGGATGTTGACCCCTTGGTCCTGCAGGTACTTCTGCACGTAGGCGGCCGTGTTGGCGCCACGGGCTTCGGAAAGCGCCTTGTTGTCGAAGTTCGACGCCATTCCCAGGTTGCTCGCGATGCCCGTGACGGTGATCGAGAACTTGGGATTGTTCAGGAGCGCCTGCTGCTGGGTGGGGGAAAGCTTCTTGAAGTCGGCGGCGAAGCTGTCCAGCGCCTTGTTGATCTGCGTGTCGTCGCCGCCGGAACTCTTGCCCGTGCCGTAGAGGGCCAGCCCCGAGTAGGTCTTGGGGAAGTCACCGCTGCCCGACAGCTGGGCCGTCGCGGTCTTGCTGATGGCCACCGAGTCGGACGAGGCCCTGGTCGTATCGGTCATCGTGCTCGAGGTCGTGCTCGTGCTGGTCGAACCGTACAAGGGGGCCGTGGTTCCCAGCGGCCGCGTTCCCTTGCCGTTGATGCTCGTGCTCAATTTGGTGCCCTCCCGTCGATGCTGTCTCTCCTGTCTATCCCACGCCGTTGCGGCGGGTCTGTTCATTTCAAGGAAATCTTGTGACGTCTTTAGCCGATACCCAACACTATTTACAGACCCTTGAAGAAGGTCGGGGCCCCACCGCTTGCTCCTTGCGGCCGGAGGGGCATCGCCAGCGATTCGGCTCGGCGAGCGGAGATTTCGGGTCGGATCGATCGTGATAGCATGCGGCCATGAGGATCATCCTCTTTACCGGCAAGGGCGGCGTCGGCAAGACCTGCACGGCCGCAGCGACCGGGTTGCGGGCGGCGCGGCTGGGGTATCGCACGCTGGTCATCAGCACGGACCCGGCCCATAGTCTGGGCGATGCGCTCGACCGGACGCTCGGGGATGAGCCTGTGGCCGTCGCGGAGCACCTGGATGCGCTGGAGCTCGATCCCTACAAGGAAACCGAGCAGTACTACGGTCGCGTGCAGCGGTACCTGGCCAGCCTGATCGCGGCGCAGGGAGTGGACCAGGCGATCGCCAGCGAGATTGCCGCGCTCCCGGGTCTCGGAGAGATCCTCAGTCTGGTCCGTATCGCCCGATACCATCGCGAGGGAGCCTACGACCTGGTGGTCGTCGACTGCGCCCCGACCGGAGAGTCCCTGCGCTTGCTCAACCTCCCGCAGATTCTCAACCGGGGTTTTTCTGCCACGCGCAAGCTCGAGCGCTACTTCATCAAGCCGATCGCGACCTCCGTGGTCAAGGTCGCCAGCACGCTGTCGAGCCTCGTTCCCGACGAGGGCGTCACCAAGGCCTGGAACCTGATGCTGTCGCGCCTGGGCGAGATCTGCGGCCTCTTGATCGACCCGCAGAAGACGAGCGTGCGCCTGGTCATGAACCCGGAGAAGATGGTCATCAAGGAGTCCCAGCGGGCTCTGACCAACCTCAACCTCTACGGCATCAGCGTCGACGCGATCGTCGTCAATCGCATCCTGGGGTCCGCAGCCGCAGAAGGTTTCATGGGGGAGTGGTACCGGCGCCAGCAGGAGCACCTCGCCGAGATCGATCAGCTCTTCTATCCGCTTCCCAAGCTCTCCAGCCCGCTCTATCCCCGCGAGATCGTGGGGATGGATGCACTCGGTCAGCTCGGCCAGGACCTGTACGGGGAGGAGGATCCCACCCGGTTCTTCTACGATGGCAAGGCCCTGTCGGTGGAGCGCGACGGGGATCGCTGGGTCTTGCTACTCCACCTGCCGATCGTGGAAGGGGAGGGGGTCGAGATCGAGCACCAGGGCAACGAGATGACCTTCAAGGTCAAGGGTCGCAAGTACCAGGTCGTGCTGCCCGATATCCTGGCCGGTCTCGCGCCCGGGAAGGCCTTGCTGGTCGACGGGCGGCTGCGCGTGCCGTTCGCCGCAGGTGCCGCCGCCCGGGCCTGACGGACGCCAACAAGATAGTACCGGCCGAAGGAAGCGACTTCGGCCGGTAGCGGGGGGGAATGGGTCAGTAGGTGGTTTGGCCTGCTTGCGTGAAGGCCGAAATCGGGGCTGCCTCCAGTTCGGGGCCAATGGGCGCCGGTGGGGGAGATGCGGCGAGGCCTTCCGCCGTGACGGCGCTGGCGATGTCCGGGTAGGAGGCGGTTGCGACCACCGTGAACCGGCCTGCCCCGAGCGCCTGGGCCGGCGGGAGATCATGGTCGTCGAGGTTGGGTGCCTGCAGTGTCCCGTCGAGCTGGAACTCCACGACCTGCGCTTGCTTGGCGGCGTCGGTGCTGGTGTAGATGGCGATGAACGTCGCCGCGTTGACCTGGCTGGCGTTCACCTGTGGCGGTGGGGTCGGCAGAACGCTGTCGGGCGAGTCGAACAGATCCAGCGTCGTCGCCGTGGTGGATGGGGTGGGGCTCGGGGACGCCGCAGTCGGCGTCGGCGTCGGCGTCGGCGTCGGCGTCGGGGCTGGGGCGGTCTGGCCCGTGCCGGCCAAAGCTGTCGGGGGCTGGAATCCCGACGGGGCGACGAAGTTGACCGGAGGCTGAGCTGCCGCGAGGTTGAGCACCTGCGGGTCGAAGGAGATGTCCCCGGAGGCGTCCGCGCTGTAGAAGACCCTCGGCACCATCACGGCCCAACCGGTCTGGGCGTCCAGCGCCCCGGGGCGAACGGCCATGACGAACGTCGGATCCGATGGCGAGAGGTCGCCAAGTCCGAGGTCCACCGTCAGCCAGTGCTGCTGGATTTCCTGCTGGTGCTGGTCCTTCCAGGCTTGCTGCAGGTCCTGGCCGGGGGCCCCCTCGTGGTACTGGCCGTCGTCGCCAGGAACGAACACGGCCCGGTTGCCGGTGATCGCACCCGCGGTGGTGTCGTACTGGTAATTCAGCACCTGGCCATTGGTCAGCTTGATCCCGACGGGCACCGTTCCGGAATTCTCCCGCACCACATCCTTGAAGTTGATGCTGCCGCTCGCATCGACTGCCCACTGGCTCGCAGAGAGGGTCTTTCCGTTGTAGGTCACGCTCGAGATATCGCTGCTGGTCAGGGAGACCTGATTTCCTGCGCTGTCGGATACCTGGGTCTGGAGGCCCGCGCTCTGCAGCAGAGTGCCAAGCGCTGCCTGCTGGGCCGCCGTGAGGGCGCAACCGCCCATCGTAGCCGAGAGCATGATGCCGAGCACCACGCGATTGCCTTTCATCGTTGACTCCTCGTTGATGATGGTGCCCTGACGGGCCGGAAAGCCAATCGAGGGACGATACTGAGATTGAACCAAATCCTGGCCCCTGGCGGATCCGCAAGATGGTGCAGTGGTGATACGCTGTTCGGCGGATTTCATGAGCTGTCAACAGGCCCGCGAGCCAGAGAACACGTGTCAGGTCACGCGTGCGACTTCCCCGTGATGGCGAAGCTTCCGGTCCGGCACCGCCAGGCGTGTCGCGAACGGCATCCTTCAAACTGGCGATCTCGCGACCTCAAGAGCCAAGCGACCTGGCAGCTTGCCCTCAGCTGGCGAGAGTTCGAGGGAACGAGCGAGTTCTCTCGAGCCACTGCCCGAGCACGGCGAGGGAGGATTGCAGCCTCGGAGGCCTAGCCTGGACTATTCATGACCCGCTACTCGACCGTCGCATCTCGGCCCGCCTGCTTCGTTGCACCGCGGTCCGTCGGTCCTCACGTACTGTTCAAGTACGCTGCGTCCCTCGGGCCTTGTGCGCC
>JAJYIO010000029.1 GCA_021790035.1 bacterium
CGGGGCCGGCGAAAGCCGCCGGCTCGACCAGGCGCACGCAGGCCAGGAGGCGGGAGAGCCCCACCCACGGATCCACGAAGACCGTGATCGCACCGATCTTGAGCAGCGCCAGGATCAAAAAAACACGCGATCTCCCTGCTGGAGACCCTTGCGCCGCAAGCCCGCGGCCAGAGACTCGACCTCCGCCGCCAGCTCACCGAATCGAATGACCCGATGCGAGGTGGCGGCGAGGTCCGCCGGCGTGACGATCGCCGGACGCTCGGGGGCCTCGACGGCCCAGCGGTCGAGGTAGTGAATGAGGTTGTGCGAGGTCGCTCGCTGCGATGGTTCCGAGATCATGATCCGGGCAGCTCGTAGAGCGCATAGCGGCGAAGCCGCCTGGCTCCGGTGAACACGCTCAGGTGGGTGGACGGGTTGTCCTCGGCCATCAGGGCGTGGATGGAGGTCTCGTGCCCGGCCGCTAGAGCCAGGCCCAGGTGGCTTGCGACCAGGGCCATGCCGACGCTCGTTCCCCGGGCCCAGGGCAGCACCACCAGCGTCTTGAGCACCGCGGCCCGAGCCCCCCGGCGGGCGAGGGCAAATCGGGCCTTTGCCACCGGGCTGTCGCTCCCGCGCATGGCGCGGACGGCGTCCGAAAGGTCCGGGTAGCCGAACAGGAAGCCAGCCGGCCTGCCGTCGTGGTGCTCGGCAATGACGGTGAGGTTCGAACCGAGCGTGCGAGCGCCGGCGAAGATCTGCCGGAAGCCCTCGAGCGAGATCGGATGGAACCCTGGCGCTCCGGCGAAGCTCTCGTTGCTCATCGCGTGCAGGAGCGCGAGCTCGGCGTCGAAGCGCGCCAGGTCGAGCTTGCGGAATCTGAAGCCAGAGCGCACGGCTCGCCGGAGAAAGGGCTCCAGCCGCTCGGTCACGCTCGCCAGATCGCCGGCTTCCATCGATATGTAGCTGGCTACCGCCCGGAACCCGTGCGTTTCCCACAGCGAGGGGTAGTAGGGAGGATTGTAGGGTTCCAGGAGGAAGGGCGGGCGGCCCTCGCCCTCCACGGCGAAGCGATAGGGATGCCACGTATCGAAGGTCACCGGGCCGCGGATGCAGGCGGCACCCTGCCGGCGGAGCCACCGTGCTCCCCGGTCGAGGAGGGCGCTGGCCAGCGGCTGGTCGTCGACGCATTCGAACGAGCCGAGGTACCCCACGGCAGTTCCAGGGAGCCAGAAAGCGGAGAGCCGGCCCCGCCCCGGCAGCACGAAGTGCCGCGCCACCCCCGAGCGGTGCCACGGGTAGGAAGGCGCCAGCTGTGCGCGAACCGAGCGCCGGAACGGGGGAATCCAGAGGGGATCTCTCGCGTGGAGGAGGTACGGCAGGTCTACAAAATCCTTGCAATCACGGCCGTCGCCGAAAAAGTCCACGATGCCCTGGGCACCGGTGTTGGCAAGCTCCTGCGCCACCCTGCTCATCCTTGCAAATCGGCGTCAGGCAACGATGCGGAGCCAGACGGCGGCGACTCGAGGTAGACCTTCCCGGCCCGAGCGTCCATGTCGACGACCTGGCCCTCGTGAACCCGTCGCGTGAGCCCCTTGATCCCGACGATGGCGGGAATGCCCAGCTCCCGCGCCACGATCGCCGAGTGCGACAGGATGCTGCCACGCTCGATGAGAAGCCCGGCTGCCGAGGGATAGAGGGGAACCCAGCCGGGATCCGTGCGCTCTGCGACCAGGATCTCGCCATCTAGACGCATGTCGTCCCGCGGCGAGAGGATGACCCGCACGGCCTTCTTGACCCGGCCCGGGCAGCAACTCGTCCCGACGAGCACCCCGGAATCCTCCCCGAGCCCCGCTTCATCCGGATCCCGGGGCAGGTCGAGGTACGGAATGCCCGTCGTGGTGAACCGATCGGGAATGTCCTCGGCGCGGTACCGATCGAACTCCGTCCGTCGCAGATCGGCCAGGGCATCGAGCTCCGTGCAGGGGGAACGCCCCTCCACGAAACCCACGATCTCGGGCACGGTCAGGTGGTAGATATCCCGAGCCGAGCGCAGCTTTCCGGCTGTCGCCAGCTTGGCGCCGAGGGCGTCGAACATCTCGCGGCAGAGGCCAAAGATCTTGGTCCGCGCAAACCGCAGGTTCTCCCGGTTCTTGACCGCCTTGCGGGCATTGGCGAGCACCCAGGCAAAGACCTGGCGGCGGACGGGATGGCCGCGCAACGCCTCGGTCGCTCGCCGTTCGGCTTCCTGCCGGATCCGGCGTTCGGCGGCCTCGATGGCCGCGATATCGAGATTGCCCTGCCGCAGGTAGTTCGAGATCGTGACGTACGCGAAGGTCGGGTCGTCGCGCAGGCTGGGCTCTTCCAGCTTCAGCTCGTTCATGCACCGGAATCCGAATCGATCGAGGAACTCCCGCATCGCCGCAGCCAGCTCGGCCTTGCTGCCCCTGGCCTCCGGGTCGCCTCGCAGCCAGCGATCGGCTGCGTCTGGCCGCAGGGCCTGGAACTCGGCCTCGAGCGCGGGATCCGCCTTGATGGAGATCGCCATGCGCAGCAGGGCCTTGGTGGGCTCGGTCGATTCGATTCCGCCTTCACCACACAGCAGATCGTTCTGCAGGCTGTCACCCGCCCGGGCGCACCAGGTCAAGGCCAGCTTGCGCAGGGTCCCGTAGAAGACCATCGCCGTGATATCGGTGAGGATCGGGGCCTTCCAGTTGCGCAGCACGTCCTTCTCGAGCAGGTCGTACATCTCGACGATCTCGTGGGGGCTCATCGCGGCGAGGTCTCGCCGGCTCTGGTCCCGGTAGGTCGCCTCGAACGCCCTCATGAATCCCTCGACCTGGCGATCGAGCGAGAGGAAGTTCTTGACCACGCGCAGTCCGACGTAGACCAGGGGCCCGATCCGGTCCACGAAGCCGGCCCGCGTCTGGTCGCGGGTCGCCGCGACCGAATCCTTGACGCCCATCATCTGCTCCATGAAGGCGCGGTTGGCCTCGAATCCTGGAAGCAGGGAGACGACCTTGTACCAGTTCTGCAGGTTGTAGTACACCCGGCCCTTCATCAAGCCGAGCATGTTGCGGAAGACGGCGGCATTGCCGACCAGGACCTGCGGCGAGACGCCTAGCAGCTCGCAGACCTGCCGGTAGACGATCTCGTAGGCGTTCTGGGCGAAGCTGAAGGTAAGCGCGCTCGTGACGCCCGAGTAGGACTCGATGATGTTCGAGTTGTCCCACACGATCTGGCGCGTACCGATGGCCACCGAGTCCCCGGCGTGCTCCCGCTGGCTGGCCGTCTGGCCGCCGAGCACGGTGATCGGCCGGGCTTGCAGCACGTGCAGGCGTCCATCCGCAAACGCCCACTCGATGTCCTGCGGAGCGCCGAACGCGGCCTCGATCGCCCGGGCCGTCCGGGCCAGCTCCTGCGCCTGGTCATCGTCGAGGCAGGGCCGGTCCATGAGGGCAGCTTCGACGGGCACGATGCCGGTCCCGCCGGGTTCGGCCCGGGCGACTCGCTCGGTCTTGTGCGCGATCTCCGCATCGACCTCGGCAGCTCCCCCGGGACCCGCCACCCGGATCACGTAGCCATCGGTCTCTACCAGGTCGGCTACCACCCCCTCACCGAGTCCGAAGGCGGCTCGCACCACCACCTCTTGCCGATTTCCGCTGATCGGATTGGCCGTAAAGGCCACGCCGCTGACTTCCGAATCGACCATTTCCTGCACGACGACCGCCATCTCGATGGCCTCGGAGGCGATCTCGTGGGCCTGGCGGTAGGCTGCGATGCCCGACGTATCCGCCGACGCCCAGCACCCGGCCAGGGCCTCGAGAAAGGCCTCGGGACCCTCGACGTAGAGGTAGGTCTTCATCTGGCCCGCAAAGGATGTCGCCGAGCCGTCCTCCCCGATGGCCGAGGAGCGCACGGCGACCGGTGCGTACCGGCCGTCGCGCCCGAAGGACCGCTCGTACGCATCCAGGACCGCCTCGCGGACCTCGCCGGGGATGCCCTGGCCGCTGGCGAGGGCCTGGCGCGCCATCCGGTGCGCCGCGGTACCGACCGCGAACCACCTCGGCACCTCGAACCCGGCCTGAACCAGGCGCCAGAGGTTGGCGGCCTTCCCCCCCAGCTCGGGGGTCTGCCAGGCCGCTACCGCGTCAGGAAACACGACCAGCGCGCCGGTCCGGGGCTGCGACATCTTCGTGGAATCCATTCTCAGTTGCCCCACGCCAGGCCGCGCGAAGCGATCATTCCGACGACCAGGGAAAATTCCAGCAAGACGACGGCCAGTGTTCCCAGATCCTTGACTCTCACCGCGTTGGGTGCGGTCGGACGGGCTGCATACCGGGCATACCCGACGACCCCCACGATCGTCGCCAGGCCGATGAGGCCGCCGACCCAGCCGGCGAGGGCCATCCTCGCTTCCAGGAACGTGGAACACCCGGCCGCCACCGCCAGAGTCGCAAAACCCACCCAGGAGGCGCCCACGGGGCCGAACCGGCGCGTGTAGGTATCGAGGGTCGGCTTCTCGTCGGCGGGGGCCTGGAACTTGCGCGATACCTCGAAGCAGAGTCCGACGCCGGTCGCGGCCCCGAGAACCGCGAAGAAGTCTCGAGGCAGTCCCGACCACCCCCCGAGCGAGACGGTACCGATGTACAGACAGATCAGGGGCGTGATGCCCTGGTGCGTGAGGGCGTAGGTGAACACGTGGCCCCGCAACCAGTCCCGAACGAAGAACTCCACGCGCATCAAGAGCATGAACCCGAAGACCGCCCCGAAGGCGATCGCCGGCCGGGGACCGAGCGCCGCCGCCAGGGCGGCCAGCACGGCGACGATGATCCCGCCCAGCACGCGCAGTTCGGCCAGCGTGACGATACCTCGCTGGACCACGCGGTCAGGATGGTTGATGCGGTCGTCCTCGAAGTCCTTGAACTCGTCGAAGACTCGCAGCAAGAGCAGCGTGAGGAACGTGGCCGCAAACGCCGCCAGCCCGCGGGGGCCGAGGTGCAAACGGCCCGTGGAGGTGAGGGCCTGCGCCGCGAACCAGGTGCTGCCGAACAGCAAGGCGATCGCCACCGCATGCGAGGCCAGCGGGAAACGTTCCGCCTGGTAGCTGTTCCAGCGGGCCCAGAAGGACGGGCGCACGGCACTCGAGGCCAAGGTTCGACTCCTTCGATGCCGGCCACGCCCGGCACTACCGGCGCAATATACCCGGCACGACGATGGCCGCCTTCGAGCCTCGAGCTGGCAGGCCATGATGGGCGCCGTGGTTAGGTTCCAGCCTTTGATCTCGAGCGCGTTTGCGGGGTGGGTATCGGCATGTGACGATCCTCACAGGCCGGAGGTGACGGGGCCTGCGGGGACCGGGGGCGCAACGCGGTAATCTGGAGGTGTCTTCGGGAGGCGCACCCCGCAGACACCTCTCAAGAAGGGGCACACCCGGCGCGAGGTCCCGGACAGGCTTCGTGCCAAGTCGCTAGATGGACCCCCTGCCTTTCCGGAAAGGCAGGGGGTCGATAGCATGGTCAGACCTGCGGGGGAAGCCCCAGGGGCCCGGTCTTGGGACGGTTCCGGCCGAGCTTCTCGTGGGCGCGGACGAAGTGGTCCGAGCAGATGGCCGAGAATGTCGACAGGTCGAGCGCGAGGCAGGTAGCACAGACGATCTCGGCCAGCTTCTTGGCGCCGCCGGTCCCCTTGCAACCCATCATGTCGAGCGCGGCGCTCTGTGCGGGAAGGGCCGTGCCACCTCCCACCGTGCCGACGACGATGTTGGGCATGAGGCACCCGAAGTAGAGGCCGTCGGATTCGAGCCGGAAGTTGAGCTGGCCCTGCGCGCTTTCTGGCACCGTTGCGATGTCCTGCCCGCAGGCCGCGAAGATCGCGGCCACGACGTTCGAAAAGTTGACGTTGACCCCCATGCTGCCCGCCGCTGCCGTCGGCGTGATACCCGCCACGAAGGCCTCGAACAGGTCCTCCGGGGTGGTCCGGAGCACGCTCTTGGTCACGCTCCGGTCGAGCTTGGCTTCGGCCACGACGCGCTTTCCGCGCATGGATGTCGTGTAGGTGAAAAAAGAGATCTTCTTCTCGGCGCCCATGTTGGAGTCGACGTAGTGGTCGAGGATCTCGCGGCCGGACTGGGCGGGAAAGGCCGAAACGATGTAGTTGCAGACAGCCCAGTTGCAGCGCATCACCATGTTGGCGCCGTAAGCATCGCCGGTGTCGTACGACATCAAGAGGCAGACGGTATCGCCGAGGACCGTGGGCTCGCACGACAAGAGCCGGCCGTGGCGGGTCTGGGACTCGGCGATTGCCCGGATGGCGCTTTCCTCGTTGCGAACCCAGCTGGCGAAGGCCACGGAGTCGACCAGCGACCGGAAGATGAAGCTCGGCGAGCGCATCATCTGGTCGCTGATCACTCGCACGCGCGCCCCGCCGGATTCGGTGATCGCCCGGGCGCCTCGGGATGCCGATGCCACCAGGGCTCCCTCGGTCGTGGCCAGTGGAACGAAGAAGGTGCCCTGTGCGAACTCGCCGTCGATCCGCAAGGGGCCGGCCACGCCCACGGGTATCTGGACGTAACCCACGTGGTTTTCGATGTTGCCCTCGATCGCGCTGGCAGGGGGCGGGCCGCCGCCCAGCGCCGAGAGATCGACCCCGGTCTGCTCGGCGATCCACGAGCGTCGACCCGACAGGGCCTCCTCGGTGTACCGGCCCTGAAACGGGAGATGGCCGGAATGCAGGCGTGGCGGCGTGCTCATCTCATTTTTGTACCCACGCCCGGAGCCTGTCATCGCCGGATGTGCCCGGCAAGGGCCGAGATCCGGGCGCGGACTCGCAAGGGTTGCAGCCGAGAGCAGCCCTCGGGGATCAGGCGCAGACCGTCAGGGCTGCCGGGTGAACGGCGAAGCGCAGGGTCCGGGTGTGCGCCAGCACCTCGCCATCGCCGATGAAGACATGCCGCTGGGTCGAACGGACCGCGATCTCGCCGGCTTCGAACCCCTGGACGTCCCGCCGGCGCCCGTGTGACCCGCGCAGGGACATCAAGATGACCGTCAGGATGCTTGCCAGGCGGCTACCTCCGTTCATGACGAGCCCCGCGAGCCGACCGTCGTCCGGACGGGCCTGCGGGCAGGGCATCACCGTCTTGCCGATCGTGGGCTGGTTGGAGATGAAGAGCGCGATGGACCGGAACGTGCCCAGTGAGCGGCCGTCGCAGCTGACCTCGACCGGCTGCTCGAGGTCGCGCCCGAATGCCAGCAGGACGAAGCTGTACAGAACGTATACCAGGCTGCCGAAGATCCTGGCGATCGTGCGAGCATGGCCGGACGACGCCTTGAAGGCGTTGACGCCGGTGGCCACCGAACTGACGACGCCCATGCCGCCCGCCGTCGCAAAGAGCTTGCCGTTGCAGTCGATGACGTCGATCTTGCGGCTCTGCCCGGCCTGGATCCGCCGGCAGGCCTTGCGCACGTCGAGCGGAATGCCGAGGTGAGTGGCCAGGTCATTGGCCGTCCCCGTGGGGATGATGCCGAGCTTGATGTCGGTCCCGGAGATCGCGTTGACGGCGATGTTGATGGTGCCATCGCCGCCGACCACGACCAGGTCGGTGATGCCAGCCGCGGCGGCGGTTGCGGCGGCCGCGACCGTCTCCTCGTAGGTCTGCGGGACGCAGAGGTCGAGGTCCGTCCCCGCGAACTCGGCGCGCAGGATGTCGAGCAACCGATCCTGTCCGCCGCGACGCGAGCCGCGGTTGACGATGATCCGGATCCTCCGAGCGACCATGGCCCTCGCTCCTTCTCTCCCAGGGGCGTTTCCCCTGCCAGGGTTATCGCCTCCTCGAGGGCAAGAGTTGCGTGAGTCCCCCACCGTCTGCGCCGACAGCGTTGAATGAAACGCCACCTGCTGTGCTGGGCTACGCAGCAGCTTGCCCGCAGCGGGGGGTAGTTTGCGGGGGGCAAGGCCCCCTGCAAGTCCCTGCCCCGAAGGGAGTTCGTCATGAGTCCCCCACCGTCTGCGCCGATACTCTCGAATGAAACGCCACCTGCCGAGCGGGGCTACGTAGCAGCTTGCCCGCAGCGGGGGGCGAGTTTGAGAGGGGCGAAGGGCCCCTCTCAAGTCACTGCCGGCGCAGCCGGAGAAGAGAGTTTCTTGTGAGCTAAGCGGAACGGACGGCCGGATCGGCGGTTTCGGGGCTTCCGCCGGCGGGAGAGCGGTCCGTGGGCAGGGTGTTGATCAGGGCCAGGACGCCGACCGCCACACCACCGACCGAAAGGGCGCTGCTGGCGAGATAGGGGAAGTGGAATCCGAGCACGTAGAGACCCCCGGCCAGCAGTGGCCCGAAGACCCGTGCCAGGCTGTCGAAGCTGGATTGCAGGCCCATGGCCACGCCTTGACCCGTCCGGGCGGCACGCGAGACCCCGGCCGAGAGGCTGGGGCGCATGCACGCCGACCCGAGTCCCACGACGATGAGGGCGATCGTGAGCACGGTCGGCGTGGGCGAGAGTGCGAGCCCAAGGAACCCGAAGGCGAAGAACGCGAATCCGAGGCGAGCGACGGCGACCTCACCCATTCGCTTGATCAGCCGACCGACGGCTCCGCCGGCGAACAGCGCGGAGACGAATCCGACCATCCCCATCAGCATGCCGACCTGGCGCACGACCTCATCCGGCTTGAGGCCGGGGAAGAAGACGTCGTGGTAGTAGAGCGCGAGCGTGGTCTCCATTCCGGCAAAAACCAGCGACTGGATGAACGTCAGGACCAGCCAGGGCCACAGCCCGGCGCCCTCGACGGCCAGCCCGGCGAAGAAACCGTGGCTCTTGGAGCTGATGTGTTCGGGGCGCGTCTCGCGCACGATGATCGCGGCGACCAGGAAGGTCGCGGCGGCCGCAGCTGCGGCAAGATAGAACGGCAGTTCGAAGTTGCCATGTTCGGCCAGAACGCCTCCGATGGCTGGCCCGAAGACAAACCCCATGCCCATCATGGCTCCGGCCATGGCCATGCCCTTGCCGCGGTTCTCGGCCGAAGTGAGGTCCGACACCATGGCGAAGGCGCTCGGGAGCGTGGCCGCCGTCAGCATGCCGCCCAGCAATCGCGCCGCAAAGAGCATGAACAGGGGATTGGCGTGGACCAGGCGGGCAATCTGCTCGGCGTTGCCCATCAGGGTGAAGGAGAGCGCAAATCCGGCCAACCCGGCCAGGAAAACGGGCTTGCGCCCTATGCGGTCGGAAAGATGGCCCCACGCGGGCGAACAGAGGAGCTGTACGAGCGAATACGAGCCCATGAGCGCGCCGACCGTCAACCCGATGGCGGTGGCCGACCCCTGGAGCTGCTCGGCGTAGTAAGGCAGGGCCGGGATGATGATGCCGAAGCCCGCCATGACCAGAAAGAGAGAAAAAACGACGACCAGCAGACGCTTGATGTCCATCTTCTTGAATTGATCCCTCGGTGCGGAGTCCGTATTGTACCGCCCCACCCACCGGAGCGGGACCGGAGCGCGGCCGGGCCTTGCGGAAGTCACCCGATCTCGCTGCCGTACGATGATACGCAGTTTCTACCTGGCTCCGCCAGCCGTTTCGCCGGTGTTCAGGGGCCCGGTCGAGCCTCCCGGCCAGAGGGGGCGATCGCCGATCCGGGACACGAGTCTGCGGGCCGAAATCGACCGCCAGTTCCGCTCCGGGTTTATGATGGGGCCATGGCGCGTTTGTGGGCCTCGCTCCTGGTCGTCTCGCTCCTGGCTGGGTGTCTTCCTGCCACCTGGGGCGCGAGCACCGAGGCGTCGCCCTCGGTGGCACATCTCGGTCAGGAGCAGGACCTCTTCCACGATCCGATCTTGATGGTCGGGGGAACGGGCATGGTCCTCGTGGGAATCGGTGCGGTCGCCGGCCTCATCGCCTGCCAGACCGAGAACTGCCTGGGGGGGACCGCCGACCCGTCGCAAGCGAGCAGCCCGCAGGTGCAATACGGATTCCCGGTGATGGCGATCGGGCTGGCGACCGGGCTGCCGCTCTACATCGGGGCGTGGGCCTTCGCGATCCGGCGCGAGGATCAGCTCCGGCGCCAGCAGCTCACGGCTCCCCTCGAGCCCCTCGCGCCCACGCCCCGTTGAGGGGGGAGCCCTCGGCCCGAGCGACGCCCGCGCTTGGCGAGCGTTGCGGGGACGGCGCCTTACCGTACAGTTAAGGTCAGGGCGCTTGATCGCCCCGATGGCAGCATGCTAGTTTGGCCGTTGATGCGAGCAACCGACCGCCACGGCGCGGTCGCCGGATTGGCGGCATCGCCACCCTCGATCGCCGCCGCCGGCGGGTCCGATCCTCTGGCGGCTTTCCAGCGATCCAGGGAGCCCCAGGCGCTGGCTGCGCTGGTCAAGCGCCACCTCCCCCTGGTCCGGCGCATCGCGTTCGCTCACTCGGATGGCAGGGACAGCGAGGCGATCGACGATCTCTGCCAGGTGGGCGCCATCGGCCTGCTCCACGCCATCGATCGGTTCGATCCCAAGCTCGGGCGCCCGTTCGAAGCCTATGCCAGCGCGTGCATCACGGGGGAGATCCGGCATTTCCAGCGGGATCTCGGCCAGATCGTTCGCGTGCCGCGGGAGCTTCAGGAGCTGCGCCCGCAGGTCATCCGGGCGGCCGCACATCTGTCGCAGAGCCTGCACCGGGCGCCCTCGGCACCGGAGATCGCGGCCGAGATCGGTGCCCCCACCGACAAGGTCACCGAGGTCCTCGAGCTCATCGAGGCTGGTGGCCCGGTCTCGCTGGACGACGAGTCCGGCGCGGACCCCGGCAAGGCGCTCAAGTACCACCTCATCGACAGCCGGTACCGCAGCTTCCAGCTCGCGGCCGAGGACCGGATCATGCTCGCCCAGGCCATGGCCAGGCTCAAGGACGTCTCTCGCGAGGTGATCGAGTTCGCGTTCTACGAGGACCTCACCCAGACCGAGATCGCCAGGAAGCTCGGGATCTCGCAGATGCAGGTTTCGCGCCGGGTGCGGGTCGCCCTCGGCGAGCTGTGGAAGCTGCTCAACAGCCCGCTGTGGGGCTGAGGGCTCGCCTCGGCCCTTTTCATCCCGCGATCGGACGTTGCCGCGTAACATGGCAGCGTCATGCTGTCCTTGCACTCCGTCAGTCTGCTCACCGCGATCCTGGTGACGGCGTTCGCGTCAGCGATCGCCGGACGCCTGGTCGATTTCTCTGCGGTCTGGTTTCTCTTCCACCCCTACAAGAAGATCAACCTGCCCCTCATCAAGGAACTCGGGGTCCTGCCTCGCCGGCAGGATGCGCTGGCCGATCAGGTGGCCCTTCTCATCGAAGAGCGCCTGATCACGCGGGAGGGAATCTCCGAGTTCCTCACCTCCGAGCGGATGGCCGGTCAGGTAAGGGAGACCGTGAGCCGGGCCCTCAAGGAAGCCGCCGATCGCGAGTATCCCTCGGTTCGCGACCTGCTGGCGGGTGAGGCCGGGGCGATCGAGCCGATCGACCGCGAGATCCGGGTCCTGGTGGACTGGATCGGCGACCGGGCGGCAGACCTGCTGCGTCACCCGGACTTCCAGGCTCGGGTCGCGGGGCTGGTCGGAGAGGTCCTCGAACAGCGGCGTAGCTGGCCCCTCGAGGGCATCCTGCCGCCGGGGCTCTTCGAGGCGTTCGAGCAGTATCTGGCGACGCGCTGGGACGTCCTGGCCGCGAATGCTGACGGCGTCGCGGCGGAAGTCGATGCTTACCTGGCCAACCTGGGCCTGGTCACGGATTTCCTTCCCCATGAGACTCTCGAATGGGGACGTTCCTACATCAAGGACAAGCTGCCCGAGTGGTTCGCGGTGGCCGAGGCTCTCATGCAAGAGCCCCAGGTCAAGGCTGCCCTCAAGACCTACGTGCTGGACATCCTCGAACGGGTGGCCGCCGCCAGTCCCAACGTGTTCTCCTTGGAGGGCCTGCTGGGCGCCTGGCGCCAGCTCTTCCCCGAGGACTTCTCGCGGCGGATCGAAGGCTTCATCGACGTGACGGTGCCGAGGCTGCGCAAGGCCCTCGAGGATCCGCAGACGCGGGAGTTCGTCGCCAGGCGGGTGGACATGTGGATCGACGAGGTGGCCACGACGCCGCTCGGCGTGTTCTACGGACGGCTTCCGGATCGGGCCCGCAAGCAGGTCAGCGAGGGGATCTCGCTGGTCCTGTCGAGCCCGGACATCCGCCGCTCGGCCCTGTGGGTGGTCAAGCGCATGCTGGAGCGGGCCCGGACCGCGCGGCTCGACGAGGTCCTCCCGGCTGCGGTCTTCGAGCACGAGCTGGCCGCGGTG